>DATKWY010000263.1:0-4318 GCA_035529295.1 Candidatus Desulfaltia sp.
TGAACTCCTGGGGGTCACCAAGGTCGTCAGCCAGGGCCAGGAACTGCTGGTGGGTTATCTCGCCCTCTTTCTCGGCGGATGTGAGCTCCAGCCAAGCGTCTATGAGGTCGCTCTGGGGCACCACGAGGGTGTCGTGGTAGAAGTACATCATGCTGATCTCGTAGCTGAGAGCCAGGTCGTCGCTGAACTCGATGACTATGGCGTTCTTGGTAGCCTCGTAGCTTTCCTCTAGGTCGACCCGGGCCTGCCCCTCGGGGGTGTCGAAGACCGCCTGGTTGATGGGCATCCTGTTGATGGTGGGGTCCAGCCACACCTTCTGGCCTTCGGCGCTCAGGACCCAGGCTATGAAGGCTTGGGCGGCCTCAGGGTTCTTGCTTGTGGTGATCAGGGCTATGGGGTCCGCGTTCACTGCGGTTCCGTCCTCAGGCAGCACGTATTTGCATGTCTCGGGGTTCTCCATCTGGGCCGTGTACCCGTAGAAGTCTATGGTGGTGCCCGCCCCGATGGTGCCCTGTATGGCGGCATCCCTGACACTCTCCGACTGGTCAAATATTCTAGCGTTGGCCCCCATGAGTGTAAGGAGCTTCCACCCCTCGTCCCAGCCGTAGGTCTGGAGGATAATCTCGAACATCCGTGTGTTGCTGGTGCTGAGGGTGGCGTCCGCTGTACCTATACTGGTGATGCTGGGTAGGGTGACCGCGTAGGTCTCGTTGGTTAGGTCATTCCAGGTCTTTGGCTCCGGTAGACCCTCCGTGGACAGGAACTCGGTGTTTATGGTGAACCCGAAGCTGGATATGGCGCTGCCCACCCAGTAGATATTTCCGCCGCTGACACGCTTGGTGGGGCTTCCACTGATCTCGTCGGGCAGCTGGTCCATGACAGCGGTGACCAGGTCGCTGGTCAATGGCGCCAAGAGACCCTCGTTGTTGACCACGTCGAAGATAACGGGGCCCCCGCCCCAGCCGATATCAATGTCGCCGCTTCGTCTAATCGTGTCAGCCCATAGACTGCTGCTCACACTCAGGAAGCTGATCTTCTCTATCTTGTACTGTTTGGCCAGGTCACTCTGCATGAAGGCGTCACGGGCCTTGAAGAGAATGTCTGAGCCGTGGCGGGTGATGATCTTCAGCTCCACCGCACCCGTAGGCGTCTTAGCCAGGGCCAGGTTCTGTACGCTCTCCTGCCCCGCCGTCGCCGTGACCGTGCTGGTCTTCTGGTCGAAGCCCTGCTTGGTAACGGTCAACGTGTAGGAGCCGGCGTCCACCGAGAATGTGTAGGCACCGTCAGCTCCAGTTGTGGCTGTCTGAGTACCCAGCTTGACGGCGGCTCCCTGCACAGGGTTACCGTCCGCATCGGCTATAATCCCCCTCACGGTGGCCTTCTGGGGCACACCGCCGTTACCATCAGGGGGAGCCGGTGGCTGGTTGAATACGAAAACGTAGAGCCCTACGCTGATGACAATGACCGCTGCTAAGCCTATGATAATCCGCTTATCCAAACAGTTACACCTTGACTGAACTGGTCTACATAGGCATTTAATGTTTACCCAGGGACCGGGGAAGAATTTAATACGCATGAAGCCTATTTGCGGAGCGGGAGAATCGATGGAAATGAATAGGAGAACATTCCCCCTGATAATATTAGCGTCTCTGACACTGTCACTTATCGCGGCCATGCCCGTGAGCGCGGAGGTTAAACCCATAGTGGTGGCCCAATCCAAGGGCGCCCTGGAGCCGGACCTCCAGCTGAAGGCCCTCACCAACTTGACCTACGTCGAGTGGAGGGTCGTGCTGGGCGACCTGACTCCCGCTGACTTGAGCGGAGCGGATATGCTCATCATGAGCAAGAGTGACTCCGCCGTCGAGTACACGGCGGCTGAGCTTAACGCCATCGCGTCATGGTTCGGCGAGGGCGGCAAGACCCTGTGGGTGGCCGCCGACAGCGACTACGGCACAGACCATCTGAGAATATACACGGCCAATGAAGTACTAGAAAAAGTTGGCAGCAAGCTCAGGATAGATGACTGCGCCGCTGAGGATGCTACAAGCAACGCCGGGTCCGGCTATAGGGTCTTGGCCGTCTCGGCCAACGTTGACCCCATGTTTGAGTTCATCGTAACCGGTGTGGATAGGGCCCTCTTCCACGGCCCCGCCATCGTGGCTGGGCTCGAGGACGGCGTGTGGGTAGACCTGTCCAAGGACACCATGGAGAACGTCTACGTTATAATGACCACCAGCGAAGACGGCCTTGTTGTGGACCAAAGTGAGCCTGCTCCCTACGTCATGGAGGCAGGCGCGGAGGGCAACTTCCCCATGATGGTCTTCGAGGTTGACTGGACCAAGAAGAACCTCGTCATCGCCACCAGTGAGTCCCCCTTCGACCAGTACGAGGGCATGTACAAGCCCGATCTACGTAACCCGGGCAGGTACGGTCCCACGGGCAGCTGGCAGCAGGGCGCTGTACTTATGGAGAACATCCTCAAGTACGCCACAGTCTTCGGGGACGAGATCATGGGACTCCAGACAAATGTCTGGGGCAAAGAGACCACCATCACAGGCCTCACGGCCGACAAGACCAGCCTCCAGGGCCAGGTTACCACCCTGACCACGGAGAAGGGCCAGCTTCAGGCCGACCTTACGGCGGCTCAGAGCAGCGCCAGCACCATGCAGCTTGTTGCTGTGGCGGCCCTGGTCGTGGGCGTGGTCGTGGGCTACTTCGTTGGACCCATGATAAAGAAGCAGTGACCCCTCTTTTCTTTCCCTATTTTTAAAAACTTCTTTTCTTCGCTTTGCAGTCAACCTATGGCTTTCTCAGACGCTTTCTCAGGTAAAGGAATAATCACAATGAAAGAGCCAGATGGAATGATTACAACCCTGGTGTTCCTTATACCCAGCTTTTTAGGAATAGTGGGTCTTCTACGCTCATCGATGTGGACAACAACCATTTCAAACCATAATACAGTTTTTTAAGGATCAAAAACCTATTCACAAAATATCATTCACATAAAGTGACAGGTTGATATTAACATAAGAGAATATCAGACCGCTGACGCTACTGAGATAAGATAGAAATCCATTATGCTTAGAGGTGTCATCTTGGCCGCCCTCGAAGGAATAAGAGTACTCGACCTCACCCAGGTCCAGGCCGGGCCATTGTGCACCATGCTCCTGGCGGGGCTAGGCGCGGAGGTAATAAAAGTAGAGCGCCCCGGAGGAGAGCTGGGGCGCAGGTACCCTCCGACCAGGGAGGACATGAACCCTTACATCGCCTTCCTAGGTCGCGGCAAGAAGGGCGTGACCCTCAACCTCAAGGACACCGAGGGCGTTGAGATACTGAAGAGGCTCGCAGCCGTTTCGGATGTCCTCGTGGAGAACTATAGCCCGGGCACCATGGAAGGCCTGGGCCTGGGTTACGAGGTCCTCCGGGAGGTTAACCCTGGCCTCATCTACGCATCCATATCCGGGTTCGGCCAGACGGGGCCCTGGAGCGGCAGGAGAAGCTTCGACCCCATAGCCCAGGCTCTGAGCGGCTTCATGTGGCTGGGCAAGGAGATGGTGGACCCGGAAGGCCCTCCGAGGCAGGCACCGGAGGCAGTGGGAGACACCATCCCCGGCATCCTGGCAGCCTACGGGATACTCGCGGCGCTGATCAGCCGCGGAAGAACCGGGGCCGGCCAGTGGATAGACGTATCCCAGATGGAGAGCCTCGTCTCCGTGTCTCCAAGCTTCGCCTACTGGGTCCTAGAGGGCACCACACTGCTGCGGTCCCTGGCCGCCTACAACCTGCCCTGCTCAGGCTACCACAGGGCCAGGGACGGCCACGTCATGTTCTTCATACCCCAGGGCCGCCTGGCTGAGTGGTTCCGCGAGACCACGGGCCTGTCCGGGGAGGACCGGGAGGAAGTGGCTGGCTGGGTGGCGGAGAGGACCGTGGAGGAGGTCGTCAGAGTCATGGATGAGGCGGGTGTGCCCGCCGCCCCCGTCTACACCGTCGAGGACGTTCTGGGGAACGAGCACAGCCGCGCCCGCGGCCTCTTCGTGGAAGTTGATTCCCCGCTGTATGGTAAGGCGAGGCTGCCCGGGTTTCCCTTCAAACTCTCCGAGACAGACGGAGACCTTTCCACGCCGGCGCCTCGTGTGGGTGAGCACAACCGTGAGATCTATGGGGACCTGCTGGGGCTATCCGAGGGCGATTTTAAAAGGCTAACTGAGAGAGGAACCATCTAACGTGGCAACGCATCCCGAAAGAGAACCCAGAGGTGCTCCATATTAACCGAAGGAACGATTAATGAATCTTCAAAAATATGCGCAGGTGCTAA
>DATKWY010000264.1:0-4050 GCA_035529295.1 Candidatus Desulfaltia sp.
GTTTCAGTCGACCACGACTTCATATGCGATAGGAGCGCAGATTACCTGAACTGGCGGTACTGCGATCCTCGGGCTGGCGACTTCATCGCCATGATGGCCGAGGGAGACGACGGGGAGCTGCTGGGGTACAGCGTCCTCAGAGTCAACAGGTACCTGGAGAGCTACCCAGTCGGTTACATCGTCGATCTCTTGGGGCGGCCGGGAAGGAGCGATGTCGTCGAGGCCCTCGCAGCCGACTCGTTAGAATACTTCGATACCAACGACGTGAACATCGTGAATTGCCTCGTCGCCAAAGGGCACCCCCACGAGACTGCGCTCAAAAAGCTTGGGTTCGTGGACAGCAGAGTGAAGATAAGGATATTCATAGACGAATACGAGAAGAAGGGCCTCTTCAACGGAATCGTCGGGAGTCCACCGAGTAGAATTCACTTCTCGTGGGGCGATCACGATAGCCTCCCCGTAAAAGTTCCTGGTTAATCCCCTGTAGGGAGATCAGAATGAGTAAACATCTCCGAAAGGTCTCATCGACGGAGGTTCAAAGGATACATTAGACCTCAGCGTTACCGCGCGCGAATATCCTCTTTTCTAGCTGCACACGTGAACTATTGGCACCAATACCCTTCAGCCATAGTTCTCATATAACTGCTGGGCCCCTCTCTAGCTAAAGGCCCTGCAAAGCCACTACAGAAAATATAAGGTGTTTAACTTCAGGTGAGGTAATGCGGATACTTAAGCTCGGGGGAAGCGTCATCACCGACAAGGACAAACCCTTCACCCCCAACACCCAAAACATTGAGAGGCTGGCCGCCGAGGTGGCGGCCTCCATGCCCACACCCCTGGTGATTGTGCACGGCGGGGGCTCCTACGGACACCCAGTAGCCAAACAGTACAAGATAAGTGATGGCTACAAGAACCCGGGCCAGCTGGCGGGCTTCTCCAGAACCCACCAGGCAATGGTGCAGCTGAACAAGATAATAGTTGACGCCCTTCTCGACGCGGGGGTCCCAGCCTTCAGCCTATCACCGTCATCCTTCATTGTGACCGAGGCCAGACGGATAACTGAGCTGGACACAGCAAAGATCAGGCGCTACCTCGGGGCAGGGATGATCCCTGTGCTCTACGGCGACGCGGTGCTCGACACCCAGCAGGGCTTCGCCATCCTATCCGGGGACCAGCTCGTCATGCGGCTAGCCACGTCACTCAAAGCCGACAGGATAGTGCTCGGCTCAGATGTGGACGGCGTCTACACCGCTGACCCTAAACTGGTGAAGGAGGCGCGCCTCATCCCCAGGCTCAGCCTCAAGGAGCTCGACGGCATGGTCAAGATAGGTGAGGCCCTGAACACCGACGTGACCGGAGGCATGCTGGGCAAGGTCAGGGAGGCCGCGGAGACCGTTGCAGATGGGGTGGAGGTCATACTCGTCAACGCCGGCGAGGCGGGGAGGGTCGAGACCGCCCTCCGCGGGGAAAAAGTAATGGGCACAGTGCTCACAAGGTGAGATCATGAGCGGCATAGAGACCCGGAAGATGAGGCACATACGTGTAAGCCTCGAGGAGGACGTGGAGGGCGACATCGGCACAGGCCTCCAGGACGTGAGGCTCATCCACAGGGCTCTGCCGGAGATCGACCTGGACGACGTGTCCACCGAGGCCACCCTTTTCGGCAAGAAGCTCAAGGCGCCGCTCATCATAAGCGCCATAACCGGGGGAACCGAGGAGGCCAAGAAGATCAATGAGACCCTCGCCCGCGTGGCCGAGGAGAAAGGCGTAGGCATAGGCGTGGGGAGCCAGAGGATAGCGATCGCCCAGCCCAAGACAGAGCACACCTTCCGAGTGGTGCGTGATCTAGCGCCCACAGCCTTCGTGATGGGTAACATGGGCTGCCCCCAGCTCAGCCTGGGCTGGGGCGTGGATGAGGCAATGAGATGCGTGAAGATGGTGGACGCGGACGCCCTAGCCCTCCACATGAACCCCCTGCAGGAGGCGGTTCAGCTGGGCGGAGACACCAACTACCGCGGCATCCTAGACAAGGTCAAAATGATCACTGGAGCCCTTGATGTCCCCGTCGTCATGAAGGAGACGGGCTGCGGCGTCTCATACGAGGACGCGGTGAGGATGGAGGCCGCCGGAGCCAAGGGCGTGGAGGTGAGCGGCGTGGGGGGGACCAGCTGGTCAGCCGTGGAGTACCACATAGCCAGAGAGGTGGGCAAGAAGGACCAAGAGTACCTGGGCCGAGCCCTGTGGAACTGGGGCATACCCACCTCCGTCAGCGTCGCGGAGATCAGCAGTAGAACAAGCCTAACAGTAATAGCCTCAGGGGGCATCAGGACCGGCGCAGAGATAGCCAAGTCCATCAGCCTGGGCGCCGACGCCGCAGGAATCGCTAAACCGTTCCTTGAGAAGGCCGTGGAGGGCTACGACGCCCTCAGCCAGCACATAGACCACATCATCCAGGAGCTGAAAGTAGTCATGTTCCTAGTGGGGGCCCGGAACATGGAGGAGCTGAAACATGTACCAGTTCTCATCCTGGGCCGGACAGCCGAGTGGCTCAGACTCCGAAGCATCAACGTCGAAGACTACGCCAGAAGGTGAACTACCTCCCTACAAGTAGGGAAGCTTCCTGTTTCATAGGATAGACATGCACCATCTCATAGGATGGTACAGTGGCCTTCTCCTCCACAGGCCTAAATTCGGCAAGTTCCTTACCTATCTCACGTCCTCTCACCAGGATGTTGAGCGCCGCATTCAAGTCTCTACTCATCACAAGCCCGCAGCATGGGCATGCGTGAATCCTATCTGAAAGCGTTTTCAGTACCGTTTCTCCACAATGGCAACATACCTGGGTCGTGCCTCTGGGGTCTACCTGGATGAGCCGCCCACCAGCACTTTCAGCCTTGTAGGCAATCATCCCCATGAACCGGCCCCACCCCGCGTCGCTAATCGACTTAGCCAGACAATGGTTTCTGACCATGTTCATGATCTTCAAGTCCTCGACATACACGGTCTCATACGTGTCAGCTATCTTCCTAGAGGCCTTGTGCAGAAAATCGGTTCTACAGTTCCCAATCATCTCGTGAAGCCGGGCCACCCTGGTCCTGGCCTTGACCCAGTTACGGCTACCCCTCCTCTTCCTGGACATGCATCGCTGGAGGCTGGCCAGCCTCTTCTCAGACTTCCTGAGGTGACGGGGGTTCCCGATCCTAGTGCCATCGCTGAGAATGGCGTAGCTGTTGAGCCCCACGTCTATCCCCACATCCTCGAAGGGTTTCTCACATAGCTGGGCCTCAACTATGCAGCTGAAGCAGGCATACCACTTCCCCGAGGGCAACCGCTTAACCGTAAGGGTCTTGATCCGCCCCTGAATCTCCCTGTGTAGCTGTATCTTGATTTCTCCTACCTTACTGAGGCTGAGTCTGTCATCTTCAATTTTAAACCCCGATTGAGGGTAGGTGATGCTCCTGTACCGTCCGTACTTCTTGAACCGGGGCAACCCGGCCTTCAAACCCGCCTCGCGTCTAGCGAAGAAACTGGTGTAGCCGTCTTTGATGCGTTTGGATATGTTCTGGAGGACCTGAGAGTGAACCTTTTTTGTTTCAGACCTCTGCCTCTTGAGGGCAGTTAACGCTTGGTTGAGGTCGAATTGGGTGAGGAGTTTCCCTGTCTCCTTGTAGGTGCTTCGGCAATCCTGGAGCAGCCAGTTATAGGTTTGACGGCACAGTTCCAGCTGCTCATCTAGAACTTTCGTCTGGGTCTTGCTGGGATACAGCCGATAATTGAACATCTGACGGGGCATATCCCTATAGGTTTAGATCATTCAGTCCCTGTTAAAAATAGTGGGTCGTAAAAGTTCGGCCACGCGCCAACGCGATGCTATATTACATGTTCATGTCAACTCCCTTACCATCAGAACGAGGACAATAACCTAGCCATCCAAGGTTGCGCTCGCGCGCCTTTAGGTATCTATTGTCTAAGATAGGCGAGTTTGTGTCTCGGTGTGCGCGTGTTCGATTTTTTGTCTCTGCGTATCGTAATCCATTGAGCCTTTTTTAA
>DATKWY010000265.1:0-5966 GCA_035529295.1 Candidatus Desulfaltia sp.
ACACGCGGGTAGAGTATAATCCCAGTGTTTAGAACATGTGTTCAACCTGGTAGAACACGGGGAAGACACATAAACCCCCTCCGCACTCCTAGAAACAAAGAGGTAGCAGGTTGACACGCGCATTATTCGTGGGCAGGTTCCAGCCCTTCCACTTCGGACACCTTCGCGCCATCCAGAACATACTTGAGGAATGCGACGAGCTGGTGCTGGTGGTGGGCAGCGCCCAGATGAGTCACGAGCCCGACAACCCCTTCACCGCGGGTGAGCGCCTGGAGATGATCAGGGCCGCGCTGGATGCGGCGGATGTTCCATCCGACAGGTACCTCATCATCCCTATACCCGACGCCCCCGCCCACAGGGTCTGGGTGAGCGCTGTGGAGAGCCAGACCCCCCGCTTCGACACCGTATACAGCAACCAGAGCCTCACCAGGAGGCTCCTCATAGAGGCCGGCTACGAGGTAAGGCGCATAGAGATGTTTGAGCGGGGCAAGTACGAGGCCACCGAGATCAGGCGCAGGATACTGGAGGCCGAAGACTGGAGTGACCTGGTGCCCTCGGAGGTCTACAGGATAGTGCAGGAGATCGACGGGGAGAACAGGATAAGGGACCTGGCCAAGTCAGACTCCAACCACAGGAAGATCCAAGATGAGTAGGTACCTCAGGCTGGACCCAAGGCTAAGGGAGAGGTTCCCGGACCTGAACGCCGAGATCATCCACTTCAGAGGCGTCCAAGTGGAGCGGCAGGACCAGCGGCTGGAGGAGTACAAGGACATGGTCGCGCTGCGGCTTAAGGAGAGATGGAACCTGGACCAGCTCCGCGAAGACCCAGTGTTCAGGGCCTACAGGGACTTCTTCTGGAGGCTGGGCATAGACCCCACCAAGAACAGGCCCGCCGCCGAGGCCCTCATCAGGCGCGTCCTCAGGGACAGCCCCATACCCAGGATCAACACCTGGGTTGACGCCTACAACCTGGTCAGCATGGAGACAGCCATCCCCATTGCTAGTTTCGACGCGGACCTCCTGGGCGGCGAGCTGCTCATGAGGGAGGCCACGACAGGGGAGGAGTTCACGGGCATAGGGATGGAGAAGCCTGTGACCCTCACCGGCGGAGAAGCCGTCATAGAGGATGGGGACAGGCTTGTGGCCATATACCCGTACAGGGACGCCGACCACAGCAAGGTCACATTCAAGACGGTGAACGTGCTGATGCTCATGTGTGGGTCACCGGGCATCACCCTGGACACCCTGTCCCAAGCATCGTCAGTGGCTAGAGATGTTCTGCCCAGGTTCTGCGGGGGCCGCGCAGAGTAGGTGCCCCCATGATAGAGGTGGACGGCTCCATGATGGAGGGGGGCGGCCAGCTCCTACGCATGGCCACCGCCTACAGCGCAATACGGGGCGAGCCGATACACGTCACGGATATCAGGGCGGGGCGAAGCGACCCCGGCCTGAAGCCCCAGCACCTCACCACCCTCCAGGCAGCGGCGGATATGTGTAGGGCCGAGCTCACCGGAGCCAGGCCCGGGTCCAGGGAGATAGGGTTCAAGCCGGGCCCCATCCGTGGAGGCGAATACAGCTTCAACATAGGAACAGCGGGCAGTGTAACACTCCTCCTCCAGTGCCTGACACCGTTGGCTGCCTTCGCCGATGGTCCCGTCAAACTGAACGTTATCGGCGGGACGGCGGTCAGGTGGAGCCCACCAACCACATTCATGGAGAAGGTCGTGTGGAGAGCCTTCGAGGCCATGGGCATCGAGTGCAGGCTGAAGGTGCTGCGCCACGGCTTCTACCCCAAGGGGGGAGGACAGGTGGAGGCCCACATCGAGCCGGTTGAACGGCTCACGCCCCTCAGGGTGGATCAGCAGCCCGTGAAGGAGGTGTACGGCTTATCTGTGTGTGGGAGGCTGCCAGAGCACGTGGCCCTTCGGCAGGCCAAGGTGGCCCAGGACGCATTGAAGCGGGCAAGGCTCAAGCCCAGGATGGACGCCATCGCCCTGGAGGGCAGGGACTCCCCGCTGTCCCCTGGAAGCTACATCTGCCTATGGGCTGATGCAGGGTACCTAGGGGCCTGCTGCCTAGGGGAGAGGGGAAAACCAGCGGAGAAGGTGGGCTCAGAGGCCGCGGAGGCCATGATCAAACTCGTAGACACGGGGGGGCAGGTGGACCCCCACACCGCCGACCACCTCATACTCCCCCTGTCCCTGGCGGCGGGTGAGGCCAGCTTCACCACCTGCGAGATCACCCTCCACACCCTCACAGCCATCAGGCTGGCCGAGACGTTCACCGAGGCCAGGTTCAACGTAGAGGGGGGAGAGGGGAAACCCTCCAGGGTTACCTGTCGCGGAGCAGCCTGAGTATACCTTATCCCCGTGTGCGCGGATATACTGGAAGAAAAGCAACCATGATCACCCTCCGCTACCAGAGGGGCAGGGTCAAGGTTGAGGGAGGGCCCCTCTACCTGGATACCCTGGAGCCCTCGGACGAGTTCCCGGCCTACATGTACCAGGAGATCATCAGGCACCTGAAGGCTACGGGGGCGGAGTACAGGGACGAGGCCCTCAGGGATGAGGCGCCGCCGCCCCTAAAGACGAGCCTACAGCTGCGAGACTACCAGGCCGAGGCCCATGGCAGGTGGAAGGAGGTGGGTGGCAGAGGCATAGTGGTGCTGCCCACGGGGGCAGGCAAGACCATCCTAGCCGTGAAGGCCATGGAGGAGCTCCAGTGCTCGACGCTGGTTGTTGTGCCCACCGTGGTGCTGGTGGACCAGTGGAGGCAGGTCCTGGAGGACGCCTTCAAGCAGAGGATAGGGGCCCTGGGCGGAGGCCACGACGAGATAAGGCCCATAACCGTGGCCACCTACGACTCAGCCAGCCTCAGGAGCTGGACTCTGGGCAACCTGTTCAGGTTCCTGATCTTCGACGAGGTCCACCACCTGGCCGCCCCCACCTACAGGCGGATCGCTGTCAGGTACCTGGCCCCCTTCAGGCTGGGACTGACCGCCACCCTTCAGGCGGACGAGGCCACCAGGGACCTGTACCAGGAGATCGTGGGGCCAGTGGTTTACAGCCTGGACCCCGAGCACCTGGCCGGCACCCACCTGGCCGAGTATGCGGTGAAGACCGTCAAGCTGCCCCTGTCCCCCCAGGAGAAGCAGGAGTACGAACACCAGTACCAGATATACCGGGGATTCCTCAGTAGCCGCAACATAAGGATCAGGGGCAGCAGGGACTACCTCAGGTTCGTGAGGCGCAGCGCCCGGGACCCCGAGGCGAGGCGCGCCCTCATGGCCAGGAACAGGGCCATGGACCTGGCGTTGAACAGCGGCAGCAAGATAGCGTACCTGAAGGGCCTACTGAGGGCCAACCCGGAGGAGAAGACCCTCATTTTCACCAGCCACAACAAGCTGGTGTACAGGCTCAGCAGGGAGCTGCTCATCCCGGCCATCACCCACATGACGCCCCGGGAGGAGCGGGAGCAGATACTGGGCAGGTTCATGGACGGCACCTACCGGAGGATCATCACCAGCAGGGTGCTGGATGAGGGGGTGGACGTCCCCGACGCCTCGGTGGCAGTCATCATATCAGGCTCGGGGAGCAGCCGTCAGTTCATTCAGCGCCTGGGCAGGGTACTCAGGAAGCTCCCCGGAAAGCAGGCGGTGCTCTACGAGCTGGTCTCCGCTGACACAGCTGAGACCCATATGAGCGCTAGGAGGCGCCAGCGTTGATGCTGCCCACGGAGCACCTGAGGGTGCACAGGCGGGGCGATGTCCTGCGCCCCATCTTCCTGGGGGACGAGACGAGCCTGGCCAAGACCCTAATAGCGGTTTACGTGGACCACGTGAACCGTAGGAGGGGGGAGCTGCTGGAGGCCGTGTCCGGCTGCGAGGAGCTGGGATACGACTACAGGCTTGTGAGGGGCCTCGCATCGGTCTTAGAAGCCAGAACCCTTTTCGCTGTGGACTCGGCCGTGCCTCCGCTCACTGCGCGGTCAAAGGTCTTCAAGGAGGCGGGGGCCAGGGTGGTGACCACCGAGGCCGAGAGAATTGAAATCCTGGAGATGGTGGCGGGTGGGCTGGGCGTCGAGGCGGCTCAGCTGGACTCCAGCCTCTACGCGGACCTGGATGATGAGCAGAGGGTCGCCGAGTTCAAGGAGCCGACGCCGGAGGAGCTGAACAGGCGCTACAACTACGCCCAGACCGTGGCGCTCCTAGCCTACAGCAGGAGGATCACAGTGGCCACGGGGCGGAGAGACGAGTACCTAGAGTCCCTGGCCGGTGCCCTGGGAGACGTGGAGGCGTCCGGGGGCGCCGGGTCATACACTGTTAGCGTGTCCTTGAAGCCCACCAACCGCATCAGCATGAGGGGCTCCAGGGTGGATGAGCTCATGGGCCGGCTTCTGAAAGCAGGCCGGTGGACCCTGGAGGCCGTCATCCACTATCCTTCCACTAACAAGAGGCAGGGTGTGTTCACCCTCAGCAGCGACACCCACGGCGGCCTCCTGGAGAGGGACCCTGCGGAGGAGGAGACTGTCATAGAGATAGAGCTGAGGAAGCCCAGGAAGCCCCCGCACGGCGACCTCATCGTCCTGGAGGAGCTTGCAGCCCGCAGGGGCGTCACCGAGGACAGGCTGCTTAAGGAGATCAGGGACGGGGGCTTCAAGTACACTGACCTGGGGGGCGTCCTGGTGACCCCCGAGAAGCTGGAGGAGCTCAAGGAGGCACTGAGAGGAGTGGAGACTCTGGGTGAGGCCAGGTCCGTCCTACGGGGCCAAGGCGTCAGGAACTTCATGCCCGTCCTGGAGGCCCTGGGATACTCGGTGGAGTGGAGGAAGCCCCGGGACATGAGCAGGGTGTACCGCCTGTGATGGGCAACGTATATATCGCGGGTCCCGTAAACAACTCTGTAAAGTGAGGCACAGATGGGCTACCAAGCGATACAGGGGGCCACCACGGTTGGCCTGGTCTGCAGCGACGGCGTGGTGCTAGCCAGCGACAAGAGGGTCAGCTGGGGGTACCTCGTAAGCAGTAAGAGAGGCAAGAAGGTGTTCAAGCTCTCAGACAACATTGGCCTGGCCTTCGCGGGCCTCATGAGCGACATGCAGGCCCTGGTCAGGGAGGCCGAGGCCTACGCCAACCTGTTCAGGCTGGAGAAGGGGCGGCCCATCACGACGAAGGCCATGAGTAAGCTCATCTCCAACATGCTGTTCAACAGGAGGATGATGCCCCTCATCATGGAGACGCTGGTGGGCGGCGTTGACCCGGATGGGCCCCAGCTGTACAGCATGGATCTGGTGGGCAGCCTCATACCCGACGACTATATATCCGCGGGTTCTGGGGCGCCGATAGCCATGGGTGTGCTGGAGTCGGACTACAGCAAGGGCCTGGACTGTGAGGCGGGGGTTCAGTTGGCGCTGAAAGCCATGAAGGCGGCCATAGCCAGGGACGCGGTGAGCGGTGACGGCATAGATCTGCTTATACTGAAGGCCGGTGGGGCCGAGGAGAGGACAATCTCCTTCAGGAGCACTTAGCCGAAGCTTTTTTTGTTAACCTAGTTTGCCCGTGTTCTCGCTGTTCTTCACTCTGTTTCCTCAACGTTTTTATCTGGACGGGCGGATTCATCTGGGGCGGGGGCTGGTAGTTCAGTGGTATGAACGCTGGCTTCGCAAGTCAGAAGTCGGGGGTTCGAATCCCCCCCAGTCCACCTAAAACTTTAATCAAAAAGCATTTATAATGAATCCGCTGAGCCTCTACCAGGTGCCTTACATGCCTCGAACAGCTAAATGGAAACGGCTTCTAGACGAGTACCCTGACTTCAAGCGGTGGCACGAGAACCTCGCGCGGGGAAGCATAATAACGGCGAAGGAGAACGCCCGCGTACTCTACAGGTTCATGAACATGCACGACATGACGCCCCAGAGCATGATTGATCAGGCTAAGAGCGACCGCAGAGCCTTCGAGGACCTCCTCC
>DATKWY010000266.1:0-4272 GCA_035529295.1 Candidatus Desulfaltia sp.
ATACTTGATAGCTTTTCCTTGACGTAGCCCCTGTGACACCGGGCCTCATCCCTCTCAGCGCACAGGAGCACCACCACAGGGTGGGCCGCAGCCAGCGCCCTGAGCTTCTCCAGGCCCTTGGCCTCGTCCACGAGGACCGGGGGCGTGGACCTTGAGGCGTTGCCCAGTTCCCTTATCCAGACGTACCGGTGGCCAAGCCTCTTCTCCAGCTGCGGCTTCGTGTAGGGCCCCAGAAAGGCGTTGAAGGGGTTCTCCCGCACATCCACCACTACGCCGGGCTCGAGGGCCTCCAGCTCCGCGAAGAATTCCTCCGGCCTCATGCCGCCGTAACCTATGGTCTTGACCGTCACCAACCAGTACTAGGGGGAGCTTCACCGATAAGAGTTGACCCCCGAAGAAGTGAAGGAGGAGGTTAGAGCCCCACGGCCATGGACTCGAAGCCCGTGAGCAGAGTGTAGACGCCGCCGTGGAGCAGCCCCGACTCGGGGTCCCTCAGCACAGCCACGGGCCGCCCCCAGCTCTTCAGCTCCGCGTCCACCCAGACCACGTCGTGGCCCATCTCCGTGAGCCGCTCCCGGACCCTCAGGGGGAGCCTGGAGTCCACGAAGACCGCGCCCGTCTCCCGGGTGACCCTGGGGGCGTCCACGGCGTCCTGGATACCCATCCCGTAGTCCACCACGTGGCTAATGACCTGGGCCACCGAGACCTGGATGTTGCGGCCTCCAGGCGCACCCAGCACCATGAGGGGCTCGCCCTCCCTGAGCACCACCGTGGGGCACACGTTCTGGATACGCCTCTTCCTGCCAGCTATGCTGTTGGCGTTGCCGGGCGTCGGGTCGAGACCGTACATGGCGTTGTTCATCACTATGCCGGTGCCCGGGATGACCACGCCACACCCAAAGCTGTTCACTAGGGTCTGGTTGACGCACACCATGTTCCCCGCCTTGTCAGCCACTGCCAGGGCCGTGGTGCACTCGGGCTCGTGGGGCCACGGGTCGCCGGGCTCCACAGCCCCAGCCTTATCGAGGCTGATCCGCTTCCTGAGCGTGGCGGCGTACTCCTTGGAGGCGAGGCCCCTCTGGGGCACCTCCACGTAGCCGGGGTCCCCCATGTACTTGAAGCGGTCCGCGAAGGCCAGGCCGATGGCCTCGGCCACCAGGTGGACCGCCTCCGGTGACCCGTAGCCCATGGAGGCTAGGTCGTAGCCCTCCAGGACGTTGAGTATCTGCATCATGGTGGTGCCCGAGTGGGTGGGGTCGTAGACCACCTGGTGGCCCCGGTAGCTGCCGGGCTCAGGGGAATGGATTATGGGCTCGTACATGGCCATGTCCTCCAGGGTGATGAGGCCTCCGCCGCCCTGAATCTCCTTCACCAAGGCGTCGGCTATCCAGCCCCTGTAGAAGACCTCCTGGCCCTCCTCCATGATGGCTCTGAGGCATTTAGCCAGTTCAGGGTTGCTTAGCCTGTGGGGCTGGGCCATCTCGTGGCTGTAGGGGAGATAGGGGAACCGGCCGCCGCGGAGGTACACTCTCCTCCACTCGTCGAACCTCCAGAAGGCCTCCATCCGCCTGAATATGTGGTCGGATGTCCACCACCCGACGACGAAGCCTTCCTCGGCCACCTTGGCGGCTGGCTCGATTACCTGCCTCAGAGTGAGGGTCCCGTACCGTTCCAGGGCGGCTGATAGGCCGGCCACTGTTCCGGGGACGACGCAGGCCTTGTGGCCCACCACGTTCTCGTCCCCCTTCACCTTCTTCCAGCCCATCCACCCGGCCTCGGTGGCCTCCTCCAGCTCGTACATCTCGGGGCCGCTGGCTGATGCGGGCCTGCCCACGTAGTCTATGACTATGTTCTCCCCTGACTCTAGGTGGATGGTCATGACTCCTTCGCCGCCTATGCCGTTCATGGCGGGCTCCACGACGCAGTCCATGAAGGCCGAGGCCACGGCCGCGTCCACGGCGTTGCCCCCCAGCTTAATCATCCTGAGGCCGGCCTCCCCTATGAGGGGGTGCTTGGAGGCCACCACGGCGTTCTCGGCCACGCAGGGGTGTCTTCCCGCCCCCGTCCACCGGTGCTTCTGGTAGATGAAACCGTCTGAACTCATGATAATGGATCGTTTATATTGGTATAATAAACCAGGGGCCGTCTGGGTAACCCTTGTATATGGGGACCCCCCTGATCAGGGTATGTCTGAAGAGAAGCTAGCGGAGTTCCTTGAGAAGGGTAAGGACTGGGATAAGGTGAAGACCACCGTGCCGGGCGTGTTCGTCATGAAGTTGCCGGGCAGCAAGACCCGGCAGGCCAGCCTCTCCGTGGAGATCAACCCGGTGGACGCCGGCGGCAGCCCCACCAAGAGGCGTGGACTCATCATACGCGGCGTGGAGGAGTACCTGGAGTTCAAGGAGATACTGCTCAACGAGAAGCTGGAGAGCCTCCTGGAGATGCTGGAGGACGTGAACCCCGAGGCGGGGAAGAGCAAGGCAAGCAAAGATGTCATAGAGATCTGACCAGAAAACCTTTCACCCACACCGCCAATAAAGTGGCATGTACGAGGAACTCAAGGAACTGTTTTTCAGCCTCCTGGAGGTGGACAGCCCCAGCGGCTTCGAGGAACCCATGATTAGGCGCTTAATGACGCTGCTGGAGCCCCTCTGCGACGAGGTGTACCAGACCCCCAGAGGAAACGTGGTGGGGGTGCAGAGGGGAACCGACCCGGATGCCCCCAAGGTGGCCCTCGCAGCCCACATGGACCAGGTGGGCTTCGTGGTCTTCAACATCGACCCCCGGGGCTTCATCAGGTTCAGGAAGCTGGGCGGCGCCGTGGACAGGAGCATCCAGGGCCACCAGGTGAAGATACTCACAGAGAAGGACCCCATCGTCGGGGTCGTGGGGTTGAAGCCGGGCCACATAACCAGGCCCGAGGAGGCCAGGCAGATACCGCCCATAGAGGAGATGTACATAGACATAGGCGCCAGGAGCCCAGAGGAGTGCGCCGATAGGGGCGTCAAGGTGGGCACACCCATAGTCTGGAACACGCGGCCCGTGGAGCTGGGCAACGGCCTGGTGGCCACCGCGGCCGCCGACGACAGAGCCGGCCTGGCCGCCATCCTCACCGTGGCCAGGAACCTGAAGGACAGAAGGATACCCGCCACAGTCTACTACATCGGCACAGTGGAGGAGGAGAACGGCCTCAGGGGCGCGGCCGTCGCGGCCTACGACCTGGACGTGGACATGGCCGTGGCCGTGGACACGTGCGCGGCCGGCTGGCAGCCCGACGTGAACATGAGGGACCTCCTCTACGAGATAGGTGAGGGGCCGTGCATGCAGATCGGGGAGTTCAGCAGCGGTGGGTTAAGGCTGGAGAGCCAGGTGGTGAGGAGGTGGCTCAGGGAGGCCGCCGATGCGAACGGGTTACCATACCAGACCGGGTTCCAGCACGGAGGCACAGACGCCTCCGCGCTGCAGCAGACTCGGTCGGGGCTACCAGCCGTGGCCTTCAGCGTCCCCCGCAGGTACAGCCACAGCCCCGTGGAGGTGCTCAGCATGGGTGACCTGCACAACCTGGCGGAGATCCTCACCCACGCCTTGTCGGGGCTGCGGAGAGGCTTCAGCACCCTGAGGGTTCAGCGGTAGACAACGCCAAACTCCTGTTATTCAAACTTTTTTCTTTAATAATGAGCAAAACATCTCCAAGAGCAGAGTCGAAGATCTATATCATAAATATGTAGGCATAAGCCCAGAATCATCAAATACTTACTTTCAGGTTGGTTCGATGGCTTGGATCCGACGCCCCCAGAAGAAACCATAAACGTGTTACACGTGGACAACGAGGAAGACCAGCTCGTCTTCACCAAGCTGTTCCTGGAGGAGATCGACGCCAACATTAGGGTGACGCCGGTGTGTAACCCGGACGAAGCCATCGAGAAGGTGAAGGGGGGCGGCTTCGACTGCCTCATCGTGGACTACAGGATGCCGTGCCTCGACGGGGTTCAACTTGCTCAGCACATAAGGGAGTTCAGCGACATCCACATAATCATCTACACAGGGCAGGGCAGCGAGGAGGTCGCAGGAGCCGCGTTCGCCGCGGGGGTCAACGACTACATACGTAAGGAGGTTGAGCCCAGCCACTATAGGGTGCTGGCCAAGAGGATTCGGAGCGGCGTGGAGTACCAGAGAAACCGGAAAAGGTACAGCGAGAAAGATGATGAACTGGCCTGGATGGCTGAGAACACCTCGGACGCCATCTTCAGGATAGAGCTGGACAAGGGGATT
>DATKWY010000267.1:0-4263 GCA_035529295.1 Candidatus Desulfaltia sp.
CAGGAGAGCCTCAGCGTGGTGTCTGACCCGTCGAGGGAGGTCTACGTCGCAATCGTTGAAAGTGTGATAGCGGGCTTCGTGGTGGTGGAGATGCGGGGCGCCTTCACCGGCTACATCAAGTCCATCTGCGTCGCGCCGGACCTGAGAAGCAGAGGCATCGGGGCCAGGCTGATGGACTACGCGGAGGAGAGAATCTTCAAGGAGACGCCCAACGTCTTCCTCTGCGTCTCGGACTTCAACGACGGGGCCCGAAGGTTCTACGAGGGGCTGGGCTACGAGACGGTGGGGGAGCTCAGGGACTACCTGGTCCGGGGGAGCTCGGAGATACTCATGAGGAAGACCACCGGGCCCCTGTCCGAGGCCCAACAGGGTGGGGCCTCCGATAACATCAAAAGGGAAGCGAGCCAAGATTAGATAGAGGTAACATGCAGACAGCCCGCGGCCGCAGGGTGCTACTCAGAGACTTTGAGGAGGGAGACAGAGAGCCCTACCTCAGGTGGATGAACGGGGACGGCAGGTGGAAGCGGATGGACGCGCCCTGGCTGAGCACCCCATGGTCCGAGGGGGAGAGGCGGAAGGCTGAGAGGGTGTTCAACAGCTACCTGGTCCAGGGAAGGCGCCGGGCCATCATAGTGGACAGAACCGACGGGGCCCCCGTGGGCTGGGTGGCCTGCCACGTGGACAACACCAACCCCGACGCCTGCGAGGCGACCATCACCATCTGCGAGGACGACAGGCAGGGCGTGGGCCTGGGCTCGGAGGCGCTAGCCCTTTGGGTAGACCACCTCTTCGAGTCCAGGTTCCACAGGGTGGCGTTGCGGACCTACAGCCTCAACACCTTCATGAGGAGGACGGCGGAGAAGCTGGGCTTCAAGCTGGAGGGGGTGGAGCGGGAGATCCACCAGTGGGACGAGGTCTGGGTGGACAGGCTAACCTTCGGTGTCCTGGCCGAGGACTGGAAGATGCCCAAGCTGTGACCCCCGTGGATGAATAGCCTTATGTGGGTTTGGCCGGGGTATTCACTGGTTAGTCATGAAGGTTGTTAAACCGGGAGAGCACCCGGCCCTGGAGACCGTGAAGGGCAGGCGCGGCGAGATCATCATAGTGGGGGAGAAGGCCATGATGATGAGACTGACTGTTGAGCCCAATGTGCCGACGCCGCCCCACTCGCACCCGCATGAGCAGATGGGCATCGTCCTGGAGGGAGAGGGCACCCTGTACATCGGCGACGAGTCCATGCACATAGTGAAGGGGACCAGTTTCTGGGTTCCGCCTAACGCGCCTCACAACTTCGACGCCACGGGCAGCGGGCCCGCGGTGCTGGTGGAGTGCTTCACGCCGCCCAGGGAGGACTACCTGCGGCAGGTGGGCATGATCTAGCCTCAAGTAACCAGAGTTTTTCTCATCTCATCATATGGGTTGACTGCTTGTTTCCCTTGATGGTGATGATTGACATGATCTTAAACATGTAGAGTCTGTTCGCATCTATGGCGACGGCTCCATCATTTCTCCGAGTCACATTGTATCTAGGGGAGCATTTCACCTGTAGCTGTCGATCTCCTTCAGGACCCTGGAGAGCAGCCTGGGGTCTACCCTCATACCTTTTTCCACCATCCTGTTCACGGTCTCCTTGGCCTCACCCCCCTCCATGAGGGCTTGCCTGAGGGCTCTCAACACGACGTAGATGGTTCCCCGTGCCTCGACGCCCAGGGCCTCCGCGAGGGCTCTCCCGCTGGACTCGTCCATGAGCAGCGGCACCCCTAGGCCTCTGGCTAATGCTATGGCCTGGGCCTCACCGACGTGGATCTCCTCTGCACCCTGGATCAGCCTTGACGAGAACTCTTCTTCCTTCTCAGCCAGGGCTCTCACCTTGATCCATCCGGCCCTGACAGCTTCCTCCACTGCAAGCGCGTCGCTGAAGCCTAGCCTCAGGCCCTCGGAGACCACCTCCCTGTACACTTCCGGGGGGACGAGTATCTCCCCGAAGATGTTTCTGAGGATCTCTATCCTGCCAGCCTTTGCTAGCCATATCAAAGGGCTGCTGTTGGAGACGGCTGGCAAGGCTAGTCTTCTCTCAGGGCAGCTAGGTCGCGTTCTAAGTCCTTCTCTCCGTACTGGAGGAGGACGCCTCTCTCGTCAAGCACCTTGATGAAGTTCCAGAGGGAGACGCCGGCCAGCTGGGCTGCTCTCCAGCCTGTGGCGTCGCCTCTCTTGTACTGCTCCACCGCGTTGTCCAGGTCCTTCTCCTTGATCCCCTTATCTAGGAGCTCCCTGATGAGGGTGGACCTGTCCTTGCCCTCACGTGTGCTCAGGTCGTCCAGCTTTTTTAGAGTCTCCTCGGGTAGCCGGAGGCTTATGGCATCAGTCAACCCCACATCCCTCGTATTACAGGAGATATCAACTGTAATATATAATCGTTGAGGAGGATAAAATTATGGATTAATGAATAGCGCCATTACCTGTATGTCATAATATTCCCCATCAAGCTTACGGGCTTTCTTCTTCACTCCCTCAAAGACGAATCCACGTTTCTCATAAAGCCTGATTGCAGGAGTATTCGACGTATACACCTCCAACTCAACCCTTTCAACCCCGAACTCCTTCGCAGCACCTATAGTTGCATCTAACAATAATGTCCCAAGTCCCTGCCTACGGTAACCCTTGAGCACGCCCATACCCAGGACCCCGCAGTGAGCAAAATCTATGGCTTTCAAAGGTATGATGTCGCACCAGCCCACAACCCTGTTTCCCTCCAAGGCCACGTATTGAGGATAATTATTGCGTATGTTTGATAACACGAACTCACGTGTTGATTCAATGGGCCTAGCTTTGACACCCGCAAGGTAACGTCTTTCACGAGCCACAGAGTCGAGACAGGCGTGAAAACTCTCAATGTGCTCCTCGGAAATGGGGACAATTTCAATGTCCTTTGTTGTTCTCTGACTCAATCCATATACATAGTTACAGAGAAGTGATGAAAAAATTATCGTAGAGGGTGACCGCAATTTCCTAACCCTGCACCCACACCTAGTTGTTGACCACTTCAGAGAGCTCGTGGAAGATGTCCAGCACCAGCTCCATCTGCCTCAGGTACTGGTTCGTGGTCAGCAACTCATACTTGTAAACCTCTGAGACGCTCCGCGACAGCTCCCCTATCTTGTTCTCCAGGCTCGACTCGCCCTCAGCGACCCCGCTGGACGCGGCCCCTACCTCATAACCCATCTTTCTTGTCTCCATACATCATCAGGGTTCAGTCTAGGGCTCCGCATATAAGGGCGACTCAAGTGTCATGATGACGTGAAACAATCATGAAAGATAATCACAACACGTGACCACGTGGCCCGTGCTTCTAAAGGGCTTAACCTCAGGGGTGCCGGATGTCATCGCAGCCTGCTGCCCTCAGCGGCGCGTCTTGTCCCGGATGTACGCGAGTCTCCCGCCCCCCATGAGCGTCTCCCTCGCCCGCGGCCCCACGTCTAGCTTGACGGCGACCTCCAGGCCCCTGGAGACGTTCACAAGCCTCACGTCTCGTGGGTCCCCGGCGTCGATGAGGAGCCTGTCGCCCCGCCCGATCCTCGTGTAGCCTGCGTCGTCCCTGAACTCCAGGGGCATGACACCGAAGTTCACCAGGTTCGACTTGTGTATGCGGGCGAAGGACCTAGCTATTATCGCCTGAACCCCCAGGTACTTGGGGGCTAAGGCGGCGTGCTCACGGGAGCTCCCCTGCCCATAGTTCGCGCCGGCCACCAGAAAGCCGCCCCCCTTCTCAGCGGCCCTGCCGTGGAAGCCCGGGTCTATCTGCTCGAAGACGTACCTGCTCATCTCCGGGATGTTGCTCCTCAGGGGCAGGACCTTGGCTCCCCCGGCTATGATGTCGTCCGTGGTGACGTCGTCCCCCAGCATCAGAAGCACCTCGCCCTCCAGGGTGGGTGGCAGGGACTTGAACTCGGGCAGCGACTTGATGTTAGGCCCTCTGATGATCTGGACGGCATCCGGGGTCTCCGAGGGCCAGATGAGCAGGCTGTCGTTGACGTTGAACCTTCCGGGGCCAACCATGGCGGGGTACTCCCCCAGGCTCCGGGGGTCCGTTATCACCCCTGTTACGGCTGAGGCGACGGCCGTCTCCGGGCTGCAGAGGTACACCTTTGCGCTGGGCGTGCCTGATCGTCCCTTAAAGTTCCTGTTGAAGGTTCGCAGCGAGACGCCGCCTGTGAGAGGCGCCTGCCCCATTCCTATGCAGGGCCCGCAGGCGCACTCAAGTAG
>DATKWY010000268.1:0-3148 GCA_035529295.1 Candidatus Desulfaltia sp.
CAAGGTGCTCAAGTCGAAGCCCAACTACTGGCGAAGCAACAGGCTCATCTCTAACGCCCGTAACACCGGCCTAATCCACGCCCGGGGCCAACTCGTGGCCTTCCTGGATGACTACTCGTGGGTGCGCCCCAGGTGGCTTGAGGAGCATTGGAGGACGTACCGTAGGGTCCCCTACGCCATGGTCGGCGCAGGGAAGGCCGTGGAGTATAGGGAAGGAGTCTACGATGGGTTTGACGGTTTCCCCGCCCCCCAGGTGGGGGAGGACGTGGAGGGGGCCTTCACCCGGAACCTAGCCTACTTCAAGGTGAGTGACACCCGTGGCTCCATACCCATAGTTGACTGTAGCCCGGGGTGGTTCTACACCTTTAACGCCTCCGCGCCCCTGGAGAAGATCATTAGGATCAATGGCTTCGACGAGGAGTTTGACCTTACCTCTGAGGAGGATATAGACTTGGGGCTACGCCTCTCACGGGCTGGCTGCAAGTTCTGGTATCGCCCTGAGCCGGACTGCACGGTGTTTCACGTGGACCACCGGGGCGTAGACCGGGAGATGCGGAAGCTGCCCCGGAGGTACCGGGAGGTTACCTACGAGGAGCTGCGGCTGCGGGGTAAGCTGGACACGGAGCCCGATGAGGCTCAGCTAGTCCTCAAGGAAAAGTACGGCGTCAAGTATGATGGAAGCTGGGGGCTGCATGAACGGAACACTAAACGTGACCCGGTTGCCAACGTGGTTGACGGGGTAAAGGTTTTCGATTTAGTGAAGGAGAGGAAGCGAAGATAAGTAAAGCGAAGAGGTTCGAGGAGCTTTCGGAGTTCCAGAAGGCCGCCTTCCACAACATGGATAAGAGGAGCCTGTTTGTGCTCCACGACGCCCTCAAAACCATAGTGAAGATGGGGGTCTGTAAGCCCAAGCTGGAGATATGTAACCACTGCCCCGTTAAGAATATAACCGTGAACCAGGTGGGCTACGGTGGCCCCATGGCGTGTAGCCTCATAACGCTTGAAGCCGCCAGCCGGGGCCGGTACGTCCCCTTCACCGCCATAGAGGAGCTTATCTGTGACCAGTGCAGTGAAACCATTCCCCCGAGGAGCCAGTATGTACAGGTCCCCCAGTTCGGGTACAGGCCGCTAAACTTCTGCATGAAGTGTGTGGAGAAGAGCCAGGCATGAGTAATCCTTTAATCTCCGTCAGCTTCGCCACCATCCGATCCGGGTGGCTGGGTAATACGTTCCGCGCCCTAGGGCAGCAGACGATGGACCATGACCTGTTCGAGTTTGTAGTGGTTGACGACTACGGCGACAGGTGGAGCGAAATAGAGGCGCTAGCCGAGGAGCACCGCGTCAACGTGAAGTACCTGGCCTCCAAGCCGTATCACTGGAAGAGCAACCGGCAGCTAGGCAACGCCCGTAACACTGGGTTCATTCACTGTGACGGTGAGCTTGTCGTCTTCCTGGATGACTACTCTTGGGTGGAGCCTAACTTCCTGTCCACTCACTGGAGCCTCTACAAGCACATGAACCAGGCTATCATAGGGGTGGTGCAGGCTGTGGAGCCCAACCACGGAGAGGTGAGGTATAAGGATGACCTCATATTCGTGGAGGGCAGTGTAGATGAGCGGCTGAAGGGCAAGTCCCAGTTGGTGAAGGCTAACTGTCCCCCGGGGTGGTTCTGGACCTTCAACGCCTCCGCGCCTCTCAGCAGCATAGTCCGGGTGGGGGGCTACGATGAGGAGTTTGACTGCACCGGAGAGGATGATATAGACCTTGGGTTACGCATGGCCCGCATAGGGCAGCGGTACTACTACACGGCGGACCCCCGGATAGTCGTCTACCACATGAAGCACAACGGGGGGCAGAGCAGGCCCCCGCCCTTCAAGCCCGAGGAGTGCCACAGGGTCACCAAGGACCTCTACGGCACCAGGTATGACGGTAGCTGGGGGCTCCTGGAGAGAAACCGCCGCAGGGAGCCGTGGAAGGTGAACGAAGGATATTTCAGCCTCAAGAAGGCGAGGAAGAGCCGTGACAAGTATCCGGTGAAGGAGTATAAGATATGACTGAGGTTTGTGTTGTTGGAACCGCCCTTAACCCGGTGCCCACTGAGGCAGCGTGGAGCGGCATAGAGAGCCTATGCACCTACATGGTTAAGGGTCTAGTTGAACTCGGCGCAGATGTGACGCTCGTATCCGTTGAGGGCAGCCTGTGGAAGGACTGGGATAAGATCAACCTCATAGAGGTCCCCGTGAGCAGCGATGACCCTGAGAAATGCTTCTACGAGGGCTACAAGGACCGGATCAAGGATTATCCCTGTGTGATCGATAACAGCAACGGGAAGCAGGCCCGGCTCGCCAACAAGCGGACAATCAACGTGTCACACTGGCTCCAAGCACCGTGGAGCATGGGGTTCAGGAACGTGGTGTGCATCAGCAAGGCTCACGCCAAGTGGACCCGAGCACAGTACCCTTTCAGGGACCGTGGCCCCGTGGTGGTGATGAACGGCATAGACCCCGGCCTCTTCCCCTACACGGCGGATAAGGGCGACGAGTACCTGTTCTTCTCCGTGCTAGGCCCCTACAAGGGAGCCGACACGGTGCTGAAGCTGGCCCTAGAGCACCCGGAGCACAGGTTCGGATTCGGGGGCCGAAACACGGAGTACACTAAGGTCGTCCAGGAGGCAGCCGAGAAGCATGAGAACATCACCTGCTACGGGGAGGTGAGTCATGACGAGAAGAAGAGGATCATGGGACGCGCCCGAGCCCTCCTACAGCTACCTAAACGCTTCAACCCCTACGAGATGTACCCCTTCATGGATATACTGCCCATGACCATCATCGAGGCTAACCTATGCGGGACCCCGGTGATCGGTCTAGCGGAGGGCGGGACACCGGAGATGATCGAGAACGGCGTAAACGGGTACCTCTGCCACAACTTGGACGAGGTGGTAGAGGCCATGGGGAGAGTGGACCGGGTGAATCCCATAGACTGCCGACACTTCGCTGAGTCCAGGTTTAGCTATATCAGGATGGCCCGAGAGTACCTTGGGCTCGTGGATCGTGTGAAGGCTGGTGACTGGTGGTGAGTTGGCGGGATCTAGACCTTAACCGCCTCTTCACTCTTGGTGTGGACCGTAGGCTTGAGTCTATGGGCACCA
>DATKWY010000269.1:0-2156 GCA_035529295.1 Candidatus Desulfaltia sp.
CCTCCGCGCCACCAGCGTGAGCGGCACGCGCAGCAGGACTAGGAGCGCCGCCTGTAGTGAGAAGATGCCGCCTATCTGAAACACTGTGGCACCAACGTCCCTCATGTGGAGGGTCAGGACGGGGCTGACCACCGACGCGCCCATGTGGAAGAGGAACCCGCTGAAGGCCACAACGTAGAAACTCAGGGGCAGTCCCCCCAGCAACCTGTTGGGCGACAAGATGCAACCTGATACCGGCGGCCGTAAAATAAAGTTGTCTAAAACGTGTCCAATTAATAAGATAATAAAAGGGGGGTTAGATGACTACCCTTTTCATCTCGTCTGCCTTGAGCAGGTTCTGCCACTTGGACGTGGTGTCCTCCTGGACCTCGGCGATCTCCGCCTCGGTCATGTGGCGGAACCTTGCCTGAGGCTTCAGGTACTCTGTGACGGGCTTGAGCTCCTTGGGCTTGTAGTTCAGCTTGAAGTCTTTGCCGTCTATGATCTCGTAGAGCGGCCAGATGCCCGACTGTACGCCGGCCCTGGCTATCTCTATGGTCTTCTCAGGCTCAAACCTCCAACCAACGGGGCACGGGCTCTGGATGATGATCATCCTGAAGCCCTTGATCGTCTTGGCGTAGTTCACCTTGGCTATCAGGTCCTCTGGGAATGCGACGCTGGCCGTGGCCACGTAGGGCACGTAGTGAGCGGCGAAGATGAAGGGTATGTTCTTCTTGGGCCGCTCCTTGCCTCTGCTCTTGGGGCCTATGGGGTTGGTGCTCGTTAAGGCGTACTTGGGTGTAGCCCCGCTGCGCTGGTTCCCCGTGTTCATGTATGCCTCGTTGTCCTTGGTGATTACGAGGATGTTCTCGTTCCTCTCCGCGGCCGCGCTGAGGCCCTGGAACCCGATGTCGTAGGTACCGCCGTCCCCGAAGAACCCGACGGATATGACGTCTTCCCGGCCGATGGCCTTCAGGCCCCTGGACGTTCCTGTCAGAAGGGCTCCGCCTCCCTCGAAGACCGTGCCTACCTGAGGCGTCGCCGTGACCGTGTCAGGGCAGCAAGGTACCCCGTGCCTGATGACGTTGGGGCCGAGGGCCTTGAAGGCCAGCCTCGCTGCGAGAGCCGCGCCACATCCCTGGCATGCGCTGCCGGGGGTGATGCCCATCTCTTCCATCGGTATCTGGACCCTGGTTATTCTTTCACTCATCTGTTTTTCACCTACTCCGTTCCTCTTAAACCCATGTCACTAGGTCCTCTATCTTCTTGCTCTTGACGGCCTTGAGCGTCTTGTCCCCGATCATCTCGAAGTCGCGGACGCGGACCTCCTTGCCGCCGAGCCCGGCGTGGAACTGCAGTGTCTTGGGCCTCTCCTTCATGTCGTAGAGGGTTTCCCTGATCCTCTGGAAGACCGGGCCACCCTTGCCTGGGCAGATGCTTCTGTCCACGACGGCGAAGGCGTCCAGCTTCTTACTCCACTCCTGGAAGTCCTTCACGGGGAAGGGTATGTAGCTCCTGAGTTTAATCAGGCCCACCTTCTTGCCCTCGCTCTGCATCTTCTCTACGGCCGCCTTGCACGTGCCAGCGATGGTGCCCATGGCCACGATGGCGACGTCGACGTCCTCCATCATGTAGGGCTCGATCATCGCGTTACCGTAGCGCCTACCGAAGGTCTTCTCGAAGCTGTCCATTACCTCCTTGTGGACCTCCTCGATCTTCAGGATGGCGTCGTGGTGCTCCTTCCAGGGTACCTGGGGGTCCCTCTCCCCACCGAACCCTCTGCCGAAGGAGGCGGGGTTTACCTTGTCAGGTAAGACCTCGGGCATAGCCTTGTTGGGGGGCAACCACTCGTCGACCAACGCCTGGTCCGGGATCTCAACAGGCTCAGCAGTGTAGCTTAGGACGTAGCCGTCGTAGCCGACGGCGATGGGTATCCTGATCCTGGGGTCCTCAGCGACCTTGTAGGCCATTAAGATGGTGTCCAGAACCTCCTGGGCGTGCTCCACGTACCAGTGGCTCCAGCCTGTCCACTCCTGGCTCATGAGGTCGCTGTGGTCTGGCTGCATCCCCTTGTATCCCCTGTGAACCACGGCCATAACGACGGGTAGCCTTCCGCTGCCCGTCGTCTGCATGGGGTGGTGCATGTAGAGGAGCCCGGGTCCGCTCGTGCACGTGAA
>DATKWY010000270.1:0-14960 GCA_035529295.1 Candidatus Desulfaltia sp.
CACTATCTCCTTTAGCTCCTTCTCCGTGGCCTCTGAGAGGTAGTCGTAGAGGGCCCGGGAGGTTCTGCCCCGCCAGCCGCCCTCCGCCAGGACAGGCTTAGCGCCCCTGTTCCTCTGGCTGAAGCCCTGGTGCTCGACCTCCAGCCCCGTAGCCATTATGTAGTCCACGATCTCGCGGCGGGCGTGCTGCTCCAGGGGCTTGACCGTCTCGCTGTGGACGTGGACGTGGAAGCCCCTGTTCCCGCTGAAGTTGGTGGTGAGGTCCTCGGGGTTTGCGCCGAAGTCCTGGATGAGGATGTCCAGGAGCTTCTGGGTCTCGTGCTTGGCGGCTTGGAGGCACCTTTCGCAGAGCCAGGTCTCGGTCTGGAACTGAGCTTTCCCGCACTCACATAGCTCGGGGGGGTGGCCGGCGCCCTGCTTGCCGCAGTTACGGCATACCCATTTATCGTGCTCCTTCTGGCAGGGGAGGTCGAAGTGGTCGGCGTCTAGGTCGAAGACCAGGTCGGCGCCCTTCCAGCCTTTGCGGGCCATGTCGGCCGTTGGGTCCTCATAGTAGCTGCTGCTGTGATAGCTGTGGGCGGGGGCGTTCTGCCTGAGGTAACGCTGGAGCTCGCCCTCGGTGGGCAGACGGATGTGGCGGTACATGCCTCTGCCGTGGAACGTGAGGAAGCCGAACTCCCGTCTCTCGATCTCCAGTGGGGCTTGCACCGTTTGGCTGTTCTGGGCGTACCACCTCTGGAACTGTTCGGCGACGAACTGGGTGCTGCCCCACTCCTCTTCCATGGTTGATAGAAATGTGCCGGGGATTTAAAACAGGTTACTGTCTTGGGTAGGTGCAGTGGATGCATTTCCCGCAGGCCGGCTCGTTGAACCTGACCACGTTGTTGTAGTACCTGCAGTAGTGGAGGCCTACGCCCTTGAGTTTGAGCTTCCGCTCCTCCGACAGCGCCTGCATGCTGTCCACACTAGATTAGGCGGTGGTATTTGAGGATTCAGCCTCCTCGGCCTCGTCACGTTTCTGCTGGAGCCGTTTAACCTTCTTCCGGTAGTAACTGAGGGGGTGGGCCACCGTCTTGCATATGGCGTCCTGGTTGCGGCATATGCCGTGGGTCCTCAGCGTGTTGCACGTGGGCGGAGTATACCTGGTCCTAGCCCCCTTCAGGCCGGCTATGTGCTCTATCTGGTAACGGGTGAGGGCCTCATCGAAGTCGGTGACGCTGACGTACAACTGCACCATGTCGTCTACGGGCATCCCCACGTTCACCAGAAAGCTGGTGAGGCCGAACCTCTCCATGTGGCTGGCCCTCCTCCCCGACAGGAGGCCCTCCAGGCAGTACCTCATGCACGGCGGGAAGGCCTCGTTCATCACCTGGTCTGGCAGCCTGCTGCCCCCCAGCTTCGCCCTGTTCTCCTCGAAAACCTTTCTGATCTGATCCAGCCTGGCCTTGAGGGGCTCGGGTAAGGAGAAGTTGCTGGGTGTGGCCACCCTCTCCTTTATCCAGTTCTCCACCTCCACCTGCATGAGCCTGGCGGCCTCCACCCCGGTGAGGCTTACGTGGCCGTCCTCCAGCTTCCGGTTCACCAGCTTCCACTTGGGCTCATGAAACCCCATGGAGGCCCGCAGGTAGTCGGGGTACGCCAGCTTCAGGCTGTGGAGGACGCCGTCGACGCTCTCAGGGTCTCGCCTGATGTCCCAGTGGAACTCGGTCACGGCTATCTGCATGATCTTCTCCTCGTACTCGTCCTGGAGGAGCCCGTAGGCGCGGACGGCCTCGGCCAGGGCGTACCGCCTGCTGAGGAACTGCTCACCGATGAGGGTGACGAACATGGCTGCCACGGGGTAGCTGAGGAGCTCTATGAGGGGGTCGGCCAGGTTTGCTGACACCTCGCCCTTGACGATGGCCTCGGTCACCCTCTCGGCGGCCCTGTCTAGCACCTTCCTGTAGTTGGGGTCGGCCAGGTCGTCCAGCTTTAGGTCTAGACCCTCCACCAGTTGGACCCCGTGGCTTAGGAACGGGTACTTGGCGGCCTCCCTCTCCGAGAGCATCAAGCGTATGGAGGCGCGGCGCATATTATCGTTTATGCTGGCCCTGAATCGGTTTATATTCGGTGGCGCCCATGGCTTCACCATGCCCAAGAAGTATCAGTGTCAGGTTTGCGGCTACATCTACGACCCCGCCGTGGGTGACCCCGACAACGGTTACCCGGCCGGGACGGCCTTCGAGAAGCTCCCTGACGGCTGGGAGTGCCCCCTGTGCGGCGCCCCCAAATCCGAGTTCGAGCCCATAGACTAGGGCCGGTACGTGTAGCTTATCCACCAGAAGCATTCGCCGTGGAACACGTTTTTTTCCGTTACACCTTTGCTGTGGGCGCCGAAGGTCTCCACGAGCTCATCCACCGTGAAGTAGTTCTTGATGATGAGGTGCTGGCTGCCGTCGTTGAGGGTCCTCAGCTTGTAGGTGTTGGGGTCCCCCGGCTTGGTGACCAGTTTCCCCCCGACTCCCTCGATGAATGTGTTGTCCGTGATGAATACCCGGGCCCCAGGCTCCAGCACCCTGTGCAGCTCCCTTATCCACTGGCTCATCTTCTCCCGGGGGACGTGGCTGAACCAGAAGGAGGCGAGGGCCCCGGTGAAGGGCTCCTGGAAGTCTAGGCTGTAGGCGTCCAATTGCCTGAACTCGGTGGGGCACCCGTAGCTCTTGGCCCTGGCGATCTTCAGGACCGTGTCGTTGACGTCTATGCCCGTGATGCTCTCGGCTACCTGGCTGACGCGCTCGGTCCAGTACCCTGTTCCGCAGCCGATGTCTAGGACCCTGCAGCCTCGTATGGCTTTCTTAATCTCATCCCCCATCCTGTCCTGCTCCTCCTGGCGGTGGGGGTCCCTCCACTCGTATATCTGCTCGTACTCCTTGGCCCGGTCCCTGTAGTACTTGACCATGTCCGCGGACATGGGTACTACTCTGGCTGAGCCTGTTTTATAACGGTTAAGGCGTCCGCACCGTCTCAAGGATCAAGTTGTGACACGTGTTGGGGGCTGGTTGAGGTTAGTAGACGTGGGGGATGAGCCTGTGCCGGACCCGCTCCATGTATTCCCTGTACTTCTGCTTGTACTTCCGCAGGAGCGCCTCCTCCTCCTTTGGTACGAACACAACTATGACCGCCATGGTGATGACGACCAGGAGCCTGGTCTCGTAGACGGGCACGGCCAGCGCCAGGCCGACAGCCAGCAGCGTGAACCCGGTGTATAGGGGGTGCCTCACGTAGGCGTAGGGGCCCTCCGTCAGCAGCTTGCCCCGGTAGTTCCTGTTCCAGTAGAAGTACCAGTAGATGCAGATGGCCGCCCCCACCAGAGCCATCCCGGTGCCCACGCCTACGAGGATGAGGTCTGCTGGAGCCACCTTACTTCACCGGATACGACACCAGTTCTCGGGGGAACCCTGTGAGGCATCTGCCGCCCTGGGGGGTGCACACGACGGTGTCTTCCACCCTCACCCCTATCTCGCCGACGATGTATATCCCGGGCTCGTCGCTGAACACCATACCGGGCTCCAGGGGCAGCCTGTTGTTTCTCACCATGTAAGGGTGCTCGTGGATCTCCAGCCCCACGCCGTGGCCCAGCCTGTGGATGAAGTAGGGGCCGTACCCAGCGTCCTCGATAACTTTCCGCGCGGCCACATCCACGGACTCGCAGGTAGTCCCAGGCTTTACAGCCTTGAACGCGGCACGGTTAGCCTCCAGGACGACACCGTAGATCTCTCTCTGGCGCTTGGATGGCTGACCGTACATGACGGTCCTCGTGAGGTCGCTCCAGTACCCGTTGACGGTGCACCCCATGTCCACCAGGACGAACTCCCCGGGCCTCAGCTTTCTATCCGATGCCCCTCCGTGGGGGAGGGCCGCCCTCTCCCCGAAGAGGACTCCTGCGAAGGCTCGCTCGGCCCCCCGGTCCTGCATACCCGAGACCATGAGCTTCTGCAGCTCGGCCTCGGTCATGTCCGTGTGGAGGCGGCTGAAGGCGTCGTGCATGGCCTCGTCCGTGATCCTGCAGGCTTCCTCTATGTGGGCTAATTCCTCGCCTGTCTTGACCATTCGGACGTAGCCCAGTTTATCACCCACGTCCATGAAGGAGGCCTTAGGCAGCATCCGCCTAAGCCTGTTGACCCAGCCCCAGGGTGCCTCCTCTGGTATCCCCAGGGTCGCTGAGCCCAAGCCACTCTTGCTGAGTGTGCCGGCCAGAAGCTCCACGGGGTCCTCGTGCTCCAGCCAGACCTCCCTCTTAGTGAACCAGGGGCTGAGGCCCCTCAGCTCTCCCTCCAGCTCGTTGACGACGAAGATGGGCTCGCCGCGGACCGGGATGACGGCGGCGGCCAGCCGCTCACTGAGGCCGATGCTGAACCCGGTGTAGTATCCGATGTTGACCCCAGGGAAGAGGATCAACGCGTCCACGCCGTCCCGCTCTAGGAGCCCAAGGACTTGCTGCGCCCGCGACTTCGAGAAACTGCTCATGCTTAAAATAGTGACCGTGAATCCCTATAAGGTGTTTTAAACAAAAAGGAGGGCGCCCTGCCTACAGGGAGGCTAGGAACTCCCTAATCTCATCGTTGATGTTGACGCCGTCGAGGGTCACTATTGCCTTGGTCTGGCCCATGGAGGTCCACTGGGTGGTCTCGTACTCCACCTTCTTGTTGAGGACCAACTCGCTCAACTTGTCCTTGGCCTTCTTGCCCTCAGGCGTGTTCTTGTCGGGAACCTCAACGCCGTCTAGGACGATGATGGCGTCGGTCCTGAGGCGGAAGCTCTTGCCGTCCATGATCTCTACAGGAGTGGCTTTCTTCATTGACATGTTCGTCTCCGATTCGCAGATTTTAACACTTTTAAATGTTTCCTAGGCGAGGCAGCTACTGTATATATCGTTTACTGTGTAGAAGTGGCTCCACGTGGGGCTGCCGCGCCTACGTTCTCTTCGGTGCAGCTACCCATGGTTGGATTTTCAATCATTTCAATAGGATTCCCGTCAAAACACATTTAAAACGACTATAAGGTTAACAAAAGACGCGTGTATGTTTTTTCCAGTTTTGCCAATCAGATAATTAAAAGGTTTTCGATTAAACGTGTATTCTGGTCTCCAGAGTCAAAGAGGAAACACCTCAACGAGAAAAAAGCATGAAGTAAAAGATGGAATTTTTTTTCCGCCTTATCCCGGCTGGCACGGGATAAGCAACCCCACAGAACGATATGTGCACCACGCCAGCACCGGAACCCCAGTGAGGGGGAGGGGGGGTAGAGCAAGATAGACCGGAAACGGACGCCCCACACCAAAAGGAGCCACAGAACCGGTCCGACGCCGCATGAATCTATGCAAAAACGCTGTTCATACCATACAAAAACACGGCACATTCATCACATCAAGCACAGGGCAACGATGGTCGATATGCAAAAAAGGTAGGAGGGTATCAATTAATGGAGAATATTTTCATTATTAAACGGTATACCTACTCAGTGAGACGAGCCCCGGCACCAAGCCAAAGAAGAAGATAACCCAAATCCTCTTAACAAAATTTAATGGATCAATAAACATTTCCAACACATCCCACTAAACGGTGATAACCCGAGAAAAAATTCACGCGAAAGGTACAGCCACGGTACTAGAAAAAGCCTCCATTAAAACCACACAACTCAACCCACCAGTGGATAAAAGGACACGTTTTTTCGGATGGTTTCATAATAAGTGAATTATATCATAGACAGGATAGGATTATTGATGGGCAGCCGGAGAGCAGGCTACAAGGAGATCGTTGCGGCGTCCCTGGAGATATTCCAGCAGTACGACACAGCGATCACCCTCAGGCAGCTCTACTACCGGCTGGTGAGCAGGTTCCTCATCCCCAACACCGTGAACAGCTACAAGAGGCTCAGCCGCATCATGGTGAAGGCCAGGGAGGACGGGGACGTGCCCGTCAACTGCCTGGAGGACAGGAGCAGAAGGGTCCTGGGCCGGGGCGACGTGGGCTACGGCTCAGCCGAGGAGTACCTGAAGACGAGGCTGGATACCCTCCAGGACAGCTGGAAGGGGTTCAGCCTGCCCATGTGGGACGACCAGCACAAGAACCTGTTGATCAGCCTGGAGAAGGACGCCCTCAGCAGGCTTGTGAGCCGCATAGCCAACAGGTACAGCGTCCGCACCTTCCCCACCCGTGGCTACCCCAGCTTCAGCTACGTCCAGGACATGTCCAGGTACATCATGACCAGGCTGGGCGGCAAGCAGACATTAATCCTTTACTTCGGCGACTTCGACCCCAGCGGCGTGGACATCGAGAGGGACCTCACCGACAGGCTGCAGAAGTACGGCACCAGGGACTTCGAGGTCCACAGGGTGGCACTGACCTTTGACCAGATCAAACGATACGACTTGCCCCCCATGCCCGTGAAGAGAAGCGACGCCAGGGCCGACGGATTCCTGGCCGAGCACGGCGACAGGGCCGTGGAGCTGGACGCCCTGGACCCCAACCTCTTCCAGAGGACCGTGGAGGAGGCCATACGGCACCAGATAGACGCCCGCAGGTGGAACGCCAAGGTGAGGAAGATAGACGAGCTACGGGACTGGATAAAGCTGAAGCTGGAGGACATAGAGAAGGTCATAGACAGCGAGGCGGAGTCAGCCCAGGACCCCTAGCTCGGTGAGACGCTTCCTCAACGCCTCCTTCTCCTCAGGCCTCATGCCCCTCAGCGGAGGCCTCGGTATCCCCGCGTCCACGCCCCGGAGCCGTAGCGCCTCGTAGTGGGGAGCATTCGGAGGCTTCTGGAGGGCCGCCCTCAGAACGTTGACGCTGAACTGCAGCCTGCGGGCCTCCTTGTGGCGCCCCTCAGATATCGCCTTCCAGAACCTGGCGTACTCGTCCGGGAACGCGTTGGCGTACCCCGTAATACAGCCCTTACACCCCATGACGGCGGCCGGGTAGATGTAGCTGTCCGTGCCGCAGATGACCGTGAAGTTTTCGGGGAGCACCCTGAGGTACTCAAGTAGGTTTATGAAGTCCCGGCTGCTGTCCTTGACCCCCACGATGTTGGGCACCTCGGCCAGCTTCAGCATCATCTCTGGGGTGACGGCGTTCACTGCACTCTTCGGAATGTTGTAGACGTACGTCGGCAGCTGAGCGGCCCCGGCTATGGCCTTAAAGTGGCCTATGATGCTCTCAGCGTCCGGCGACAGGAAGTAGGGCGGCACCGCGCCCACGGCGTCCACCTCAGTCCTGAAAGCCGCCTCGGCCAGCATGACGGACTCCTCGGTGGAGGCGGCGCCCACGTGGGCCAGCAGCCTCACCCGTCCACCAGCGTAGTCCGCGGCCTCCCTGAAAACCAGCTCCCTCTGGTCCGGCCTCATGATGACCCCGGAGCCAGCCGTCCCGCAGAGGAACAGTCCGTCCACGCCCCCCTTCACCTGGAAGTCTATGAGCCTCCTGAGGGCCGCCAAGTCAACCTCGCCCTCCCGGTTGAAGGGGGTTACGAGAGCCGTTATCACGCCTGAAAGTCCACTCAAACCTGATCACAGAGTGAATGGACGCGTGGGTTTATGGGGTTATCCCCGCGCAAGGTTTTATCACATTGACGAGCCATAGGACATGAGGTCGACTTGAAGCCGGATGTAGTGAGTCTCGGAGAGCCCATGGTGGAGCTATGCGCCACAGACGTGGGGCGGCTGGGCCAAGTGGAGTTATTCAAGAGGGGCTGGGGCGGCGACACCAGCAACTTCGCTGTGGCAGCGGCCCGCACAGGCTCAAAGGTAGGCCACGTATGCAGGCTGGGCGACGACGAGTTCGGCCGGAGCTTCAAGGAGCTGTGGGGCCGGGAGGATGTGGACGCCAGCCAGGTGATAGTTGAGCCCGGGGCCTGGACGGCTATCTACATCATAAGCCTCATGGAGGGCGGGGGCCACGACTTCACCTACTACCGGGCAGGCTCGGCGGCCAGCAGGTACACCCCAGGGGACCTGGCCCAGGAGTACGTTGCCTCGGCTAAGGTGTTTCACACCAGCGGCATCACATTGGCCGTGAGCCAGAGCCTGAGAGAGGCTGCCCTCCAGGCTATGGACATGTGCAAGGAGGCTGGGGGCAAAGTGACCTTCGACGTGAACATGAGGGCCAAGCTGTGGCCCATCCACACGGCTAAGGCCGCCTTGGACTACGCTTTCCGCAGGGCGGACACCGTGTTCGCGAGCGTGGAGGACGTGAACATTCTGTACGGTGTCAGTGACCCTGTTAAGGCCGCTGAACACATAAGAGGACTGGGACCGGAGACCGTGGTCCTCAAGCTGGGTAGCAGAGGCTGTTACGTCCGCTCAGAGGATGAAGCCTTCACCTGCCCCGGCTACAAGGTGAAGCCCGTGGACACCACGGGGGCCGGTGACGCCTTCGACGGCGCCTGGGTCACAGCCACACTGGAGGACTGGAGCCTCCGCGAGACGGCTAGGTTCGCCAACGCTGCGGGCGCCATCACAGCCACGGGGCTCGGAGCCGTGGCCCCCATACCCAGTCGGGACCAAGCAGTGAAGCTGATGGAGGAACAAGGAGATGGTTGAGGAAAAGGTGCTTAAGGGCAGGATAGCCCGGATAATCGCCGCCACGAGGTTCCCCTTCGTGGATCAGGAGGACTGGGACGAGACCAGAAGGACCCTGGTGAACGACTACAAGACCAGGCACTGGTCCTTCGACACGCCGGAGGGGGAGCTGTACCCCAGCATAGTTGTATTCAACGGGGACGGCTCCATCAGGGAGTGCGGCGAGGTGGAGATGAGGCCCACATTCAACAGGCGGGCCGTGGAGAAGTGGCGCACCATGTCCAGGCTAACCGGCATGGGGGAGAAGTACAGGAAGTTCTTCCTCTACGTGCCGGAGGGCTCCGAGATGGAGGCCGAGAGGTTGCTGGAGGAGAACAGGGTAGAGTACGCGGGGCTGCGCACCTGGGCCATCAAGGGCGGTAACCTGGTCCTGAGGCCCGTCAAGACACCGGACATGGCGCAGGACCACCGCTGAGCTTTTGTTTCTACTGGTTACACACATCCCCTTATCTCAGTGGAAGCCGGGGCTATTTTCGCTGAACGGGGGGCCACAGTTGGCTGGTACACGGATGTTTAGACGCAGGAGGGGGCTCACTGGCCTGGAGGTAGCCATAATGCTGGTGGCCTTCATAGTCACAGCCTCAGCCTTCTCCTTCATGATCCTGAACATGGGGTACCTCACATCCCAGAAGGCCGAGTCCGTCATATCCGCAGGCATGAGCGAGGCCAGTTCGGCTCTCTACATGGACAGCGACCTCATAGGTACCTTCGCCAACAACACGGGCGCCCAGAGTGACATCTGCCTCACCAAGGCCATCTTCTACGTAAGGCTGGGGGACGGCGACGTGCCCATAGACATGAGCGACAGCAGACTGGTGATCACTTACTCCAATGAGAGGTGCCACACATCCGTCTATGACAGCAACGGCACCATGGCCACGGTGAAGGGCGTCACCGGCAACAGGGACAATGTCCTGGAGGCCGGCGAACGCTTCAAGATAATCATAGACTTCACCGAGATAGACAAGGCCACCGTGGACCCGGCCCAAGTCAGCAAACCCAACGTCTACGCCCACCCCTACGAGAGGATGCGCATAGAGGTGAGGCCAGCAAAGGGAAGCGTCCTCAGCATAGACAGAACTCTGCCCCAGGTAGCCAGCACCGTCCAGGCCTTCTAAACCAGCGAATCCGCCCTGACCCATTTCCTGTTTCTTAGATCGTAGAACCAGAAGCGTTGCGGGTTCTCAGCCACCTCCACCTTAAGCCGATAAAGGGCCTCAGCGGAACCCAGCTCATCGATCTCCAGCCTACCCTCACCCGACAGGAGGGCGGGGACCCCAGGGCAGTTCATGTCCAAGCCGACTATGGGGCCGTCCCTCCCCGGCTCCAGGCTGAAGGGAAACTGCCTGCAGGAGGCCGGCCTGTCAACGTAGATACAACAAAGGCCCTCAGAGAGATGAGGGCAGACATCAGCCTCTAGTTGGTACGCTATCACCCTGAACCCCTCACCGTGGGGTCTCCGGCCAACACCCATGGCAGGTCTGACCATGTCAGGGGGAAACAGGGGGGCCTTCTCAGGCAGCAGGGTCAACCCCCTGAGAACTCCTTTGTCCTCAGCCACCAGGCCCTCACAGCATTTGCCACAGCGAAGGCAGCTGAACCTGTCCACCTTTTCAGCCATGAAAGGTATGTGGCGGCTTCATCTAATAAAGTTGGGACATGGGGGTAAAACACGGATTATCAGCCTCACGTATGCTGAGCCTCGGCTTCGACTACATCACTACTGTATTCTTTTTTAATGCTCGTGGCGGTTTTACCGTAGAGGAGTGTCTTGCGTGAAGCGTGTCATCAGGATCGGCGGGGGAGAGCCGGAGTACCGGACCCCAGGGCACCTGTTCGGGGCCAACGGTGAAGGCCATGTGAGGAACGCCTTCGCGCAGAGCATGGCTGAGCTTAAGGAGGGCCTGACGCGCATCAGGGCGGCGTTGGCGAAGCTCTAGGAGATGCGGGGGCTCCTGGTGAGCTGCTCGCAGCCGTCCCCGGTGACCACCACGTTCTCCTCCATCCTGACGCCGCCGTAGCCTGGCAGGTAGATGCCGGGCTCCACAGTGAAGAGCATACCCTCCCTGAGGACGTGGCCGCTGGTCTTGGATAGGTTGGGCACAGCGAAGCCGCTGAGGGGGTGGCCCAGGCTGTGGGGGTAGTCGGGGAACCCGTGGTCCGCCAGGACACTGCGGCTGAGGGCGTCCAAGTCGACGCACTTGGCGCCGGGCTTCACAGCTTGGATGACGGCCTCCACCGCCTTGTCCATGGCCTCCAGCATGCGCTGCTTCTTGGTGTCTGAGCCGAGGAGGAAGGTGCGGGTCTCGTCGGCGGCGTACCCGTCTATCTGGGGGCCCAGGTCCACCAGCATGAACTCACCCTCCTTGAGCTTCCGGGCCGTGGGCCAGCCGTGACTGTAGGCGCTCCTGGGCCCCGTGGAGACTATGGTGGCGAAGCTGGTGAGCTCGGCCCCCTCCCGCCTCATGGCGTACTCGGCCTCTGCCGCGATCTCGTACTCCGTGGCGCCGGGCCTCATGGCCTCCCTGGCGGCGGAGCAGGCGATGTCGGCGAGCCTGCTCACCTTCCTCTGATGCTTGACTTCCTCGGGGTAGAGGCCGTAGAAGACCTCGGGCACCAGGGTGTCGGCGATGTCCACCAGCTCTCCCTTCAGGTTCTCCTTCATGAAGCCGTAGGTGGTGTGGCTGAAGGCCTCGGACTGGACTCCTATCTTGGAGCCGTCCCGGAGGTGCTGGTTGCAGTGGTCGGCTATCTGCCTGTTGGCCTCGGCCCTGGTCTTGATCTCCTCCACGGGCATCCAGGACTCCTCACGGGTGCTGTTGATGTCCACGGAGTAGCAGAAGAGCTGGGGGTTTCCGTCCAGGGGCACTATGAGGGCTGCCCCAGACGAGGTGTCGGCTATCCTCTTCAGCCTCTGGCCTGCCCCCGTGAGGTAGACTAGGTCGAGTTCCTGTTCCTGCATGAGCTTCTTCAGGTGGCCGTACCTTCTTCGGCAGAAATCTACTGGCTCAGACATGGGGTATTGTATAATCAGGAAAGTATAAAGCAGTATCAGAGAAGCCGGGTGTTAGGCCATCGTGGCGCCTCAGCGGATCAGCTGATACTGTGGCTGTACCTTCTGGATGAATTTCTCAGGGTCTCGGATGCAACTGTTTTTTAGTTTGGCCTGTTTTTTAGGCTTGTTTTCTGTTCTTTTTGTGGTCGGTTTTGGAGTATCATTGGTGTTAACATCTTCTGGTGCTTCGGTTTTCATGTGAGGACCTTTATCTTCACCGACGCGGAGAGGCGGCTTCTCTACAGGTGGCTGAAGGGTGACCTGGAGAGGGAGGACGACAACCATCTTCACATCACCCTCAACAGGTTGTCGAAGGCTTGGAGGGAGCTGTCCCGGGACGTGCACCTGATGCTGCTGGCCATGCGTGTGTTGAAGAGGAAGGGGGATGAACGCTGGTTCCACTTCGTCGTCGGCCCGATACCGTTGAGCTACGACGCCTCTGGGGTCATGGTGTATCTCGACGTGCAGAAGCAGCTTAAGGAGGCTAATAACAATTATGCGTCTGCTAGAACGAGGCTCGAGGCCACCGTCAAGGCGGCCCAGGAGGCTCTGAGGCTACGGGGCGAAGAGTGAAGCACATCAATCTGGGGCAAGTCGACGCATTTACGTATGGTACGGTTTAATTATATGTGCACATATTATGTGCATGGGTGGTGTACACGAGCAACGTGACGATAAGGGTCCCTGAGGATCTGAAACGCCGGATGGAAGAGCATCGGGACGTCAACTGGAGCGAGGTGGCGCGGAGTGCCTTCGAGGAGACGATTCAACGGCAGGAGATGAGGAGAGCAATGGAGGGGATCAAGGCCATGAGGGACCGGAGCGACCCTGACTGGGATGGCGCGGCGGAGATAAGAAAATGGAGAGACGCGGCGAGGTAGTCCTGGACAGCTCCGTCGCCGTTAAGTGGTTCAGCCAAGAGCAAGGCTCCGAGGAGGCCCTGCAGCTCTTGGATAGGCACGTGGAAGGGTCGGTTAAACTCTGGGTGGTGGACCTCGCTTATTCTGAGGTGGCTAACGCCCTGAGGTACAACCCTGGTTTTGACCTGGATGGGCTCAGGAGGGCCCTTGAACACATGTATGGGCTTCACATGGGGTCCGCGCCCGTGGCCGAGGCGCTCCTCGTAAGGGCGACGGAGATAGCGTACGACGGCGACGTGACGATATACGACGCCCTGCCTGTGGCGATGGCTGAGATGAGGGGAACGGTGTGCGTAACGGGAGACGTGAAGACACAGTTCAGCAGACTTTCAACCAAAGGGTACCCTGTGGAGCCCCTGTCAAGCCAAGGATAACTGGGTTCTGCTTCTTGTAGCATTGATGCTTGAGCTTCAGTACACGTGTGGGATTAGCCTCCACGTGCGCCTCATGTACTCCCTGTACTCGTCGCCGAACTCCTCCAGCATCATCCTCTCCTCCCGAGGAATCCTGAATAGTAGGAACACGCTTCCGAGGAGAACCAGTGCGAAGCCGTAGCCGCTGGTCAGGATGAGGGTGAAACCCAGGTTCCTGGTCATCTCCCCCAGGTACAGGGGGTGCCTTATGCGCCTGTAGAGGCCGTCCGTGACCAGCCGCTGCCCCTCCACCGTTACCAGCCGGGAGCTGCCCAGCATGGTGAGGCCGGCTCTCATGAGCTGCCTCCTGCTCATGAACCTGAGGTAGCCACCAAGGGAGAACATGGCCAGGCCCAGGAGGCTCAGAGGGCTCAGTTGGTAGCTTAGATTCTGGATAATGGTGAAATCGTAGACAGTGGCCGCGAACCCGAGCATCGTCAGGGACATGAAGGGCACCACGGCCCAGTCCTCGCTCAGCCCAAGCTTTCTTGCACCGCTCAACCAGACACCTCATGGTACGTTACGTGAGTAGCTCATTAACTCTGCCCATGACGCTTACTGCGAGGCATGGAGACTTCATGCGGCTCTCAGGAAGCTGTACTCGGCCCGCGTGGCCCAGTAGGTGAGCCAGTCGGGTTCAACCAGGTGGAAGAGCCTGTACTTCATGACGCCGGGGGTGCCGCCGTCCTCGCTCCTCCTCATCCTGGACACGGGTTTACCCGTGTACCTGAAGACGCCGGTCTCGGGCTCGCGCATGGTCTCCAGCCAGTCCAGAAGCGTCTTTATTGAGCGCTGCTCTGGGCTGAAGCCGTGTTCAGCGAACATCACGAGCTCCCTCACCGTGTCGTGGCCGTGCCAGAAGAAGCGCATAATGTCTTGGGGCTTTTTCTGGTCCAGGTGCCATTGAATGAAGCCCAGGGCCCTCCTAAGGGGCTCACCGTGCTCCTCTATCCTTGAGTGGTGGAGGGCGCTTGCCGCGAAGTAGGTGACCCAGGGGCAGCTCCTGTCCCACACCTCATAGGGGGAGGCCGTCGCGTCCCTGTGGCCCTCCTGGACCCAGCCGCCGTCCTCCCTCTGCCACCCCAGCATCAGGCCCCAGGACTTGGTCATCCGTGGGTCCGGGCCAAAGCCCACCCGGGAGAGGCCGTCAATCTGGATGCTCATCCTGCAGGGGACGTTCCGTGGGCTGGGGTCGTAATCGGCCTCGGTGATGGGCCGCTTGGTCTCCGAGAGGACGCCGTTGGGTCTCTGCCACCCTACGACCCACTCGCAGGCACGGGCCACCCGCGGGTCCTCCACGGTGTAACCCATGTCCCCCAGGATGGAAAGCATCCAGGCTGTGGTGACGTACTTGGGGCTCACAGGGGTATACCCGCCCTTGGGCTGGTAGCCTGGCTTGGGGGCCCAGGAGCCGCCGTCGCACCATGAGCCGTCGGCGCGCTGCTTTCCAAGTACCTCCAGGCTGGATGGGTCCTCCTCCACCGAGCGCCATAGGCTCGCAGCCTCACCTGACGCTGGGCTCGTCCCTAGGATGTGGATGTGGGTCAGGTAGCGGACGGGGGCTGAAGCGTGGCCCAGAAGCCACTCAACGCTTCTATCCCGTTGGGCGTCGGTGAGCATGTTGCCTCAGGTAACTGTGTTGGGTGGGGATTTAATTTGTATTTTGGGTGCGCCCACTTATCTCCTAGGAGGGCCACATGGGTGGATGTAGACGCATGAACGTCGAGATGAGACTGCTGAGAGGCGGAGACGAGGCTAAGGCGTGCGCCGGGATGATGGCGGCCTCGGAACCCTGGGTCACCCTGGGAAGAGGCTATCAGGAGAGCCTCAGCGTGGTGTCTGACCCGTCGAGGGAGGTCTACGTCGCAATCGTTGAAAGTGTGATAGCGGGCTTCGTGGTGGTGGAGATGCGGGGCGCCTTCACCGGCTACATCAAGTCCATCTGCGTCGCGCCGGAC
>DATKWY010000271.1:0-3788 GCA_035529295.1 Candidatus Desulfaltia sp.
ACAGCCTGGACGAGACGCCGGTGATATACGAGGCCCACGGCGTATACTACGTGGGGGCGGCCAGCGGCAGCGGCATCATGAAGGCCGACGCCTTGGGCAGGATACTGGACGCCCTGGTGGCTGGGGAGGAGTACGCGGAGCTCCACGGCGGACGTAGGTTCAGGGTGGCGGACCTGGGCGTCCGGCACAGACACGTGGAGCACGAAAAGTTTGTGATCTAGTCCCTTGAAATAGGGCCTTTTCATTCCTTTTCCTGTTCAACTTTGTTGGATGATATATGAGAAACACGTTGTCTGAGAAATATCTCACTTAGAGTAAGTACAAGGTGGTCACGCCGAGGTTCCTAACGGGGGCTAGTTGAGGACCCCTAGAGGCCCAGACTCCCTGTTCCTGACGCCCCTGATGACGCCCTCAACCAGCCTGTACACAGATCTGAGTCCCCTCCTCTCGGGGTCCCTCCTGGCTGGGTAGCTGGCCAGACCGAAGCCCGCGGCCTTGGGGTTCTCGAACATGATCTCCAATGCCTCCGCGAGCTCCTCAGCGGTGGGGCCGTCCTCCACGGGTAGACCCGCGCCGGGGATGTCACCGGGGTCAAGCACGTCCAGGTCTATGTGGACGTAGATGAGGTCCGTGAGGATGCTGAGCCGCTCCATCTCCATGTCTATGGCTGGGCTGAGTCGCCTCACGTCGTCCACGGATATCTGGCTGATGTCGTTCTGGTCTATCAGGTACTGCTCCCAGGGGTCCGTGTCTCTAACCCCCACCATTGTCACGTACTTCATCGGCAGCGGCGGGTCTAGGCCGCAGGCCCGCCTGATGTGGTGGAGGCATAAGCCGGTGCTTATAGCCACGGGCATGCCGCCCATCATGCCGCTGAGGCTGGTCTCAGGGGTGTTGAAATCCCCGTGGGCGTCCACCCAGACCAGGCCCACCCTGAGGGGCCTCCAGTCTCCGCTGGCCCTCTGGTGGCCGGCCAGCATCCCCATGAGCCCGTTGCAGTTGCTCAGGAGCCCTATGGGTAGGGCGCCCGCCTTTATCTGACCGGCCACTATGTCGGCCAGGTGGTTGCTGGCCAGGGCCATCCTGTACCTGGCGCCGTAGACCTTCTCCTCCTCGGGGGTCAGCTCGGCGGTTCTCCTCTCCACGACCTCGCAGCCCCAGTCCTCCAGACGCTTCAGGAGTCCACCGTCCTCCATGACGTTGGGGCTCTCATCGATCTCGGGGAAGCCGAGGTGGCCGTTGTGTAGTAGCTTGGGTAAACCCACCTTCAATCTGGTCATAGAATCAATACCTCTGTGCTTACGTGCCGTAAAAAACCTGCTGCGTAGAAAAAGGTGTGTTAGCGGTCCCAGGTTCTCCGGGGTGAGTCGCGGCGCCTGTACTCCATCTGCTTCGCTGAGAGGTTGTTCTCCAGGTTCAGCTCGTCGAAGGGGTCCTCCTCCAGGGTCTCGTAGGTGCCGTAGCGGCCCAGGTTCAGCCTCAGGCTGCCCTTGAAGGTGTTCATGTAGGCGTTGCTGAGCCGAATGACCTGGTCCTCATCTATCTCGTCGATGGCCTCGTCCCACAGGGTCATGTAGACGCTGCCCGTGTCGTCGGCCACCAGGGCCTCAGCCACCTTGTGGGCGGAGCCGTCCTCCTTGGAGGCGACCTCCCGGGGAGGGGTTTTGCTGACAACCTTCACCACCGTGTAGACCCTTCGGCTGAAGCTGCTGAGCTCACTTATCTTACTCATAGGCTCTTCCGGTTGATCCATGTTCACACTCTCTGGCGTCTGAAATAGACGCCTCCACAGGGTTTAAGGGTTCCCTGAGCCCCAGCCTTCATATCGCTGTATCCCGGAATTTGTACCATGTTGGATCTCAGGGACCCATTCCCCATCACAGGGCACTACACCTACCTGAATATAGCCAACCACAGCCCCCCGTCTACCCCCGTCAAGACAGCCATCAGGGGGTTCCTGGACGACTGGGACTGGCTCTCCAGGCACGGGGACAGGAGGGTTGAGTTGGCCAACGACAGCTTCGCCCGCCTCATAGGGGCCAAGCCCCACGAGGTCGCGTGCCAGCCCAACACTTCCCGGGGCCTCGCAACTGTCGCAGACTCCATAGTGTATCGTAGGGGCGACAACGTCATAGTAAACGACCTCGAGAACTGGGCCAACGTCTACCCCTGGACAGCCCTGAAAAGCAGAGGCGTAGAGGTCCGGGTGGTCAAGGGCAGGGGCGGCTCCATACGCTTGGAGGACGTGGAGGTCCATACTGACGACAGGACCCGGGCCATAAGCATCAGCCAGGTCCAGTGGCTCACAGGGGCACGCAGTGACCTGAAGCTCCTCTCCGAGCTCGCACACAGCCACGGCGCCTACCTGGTGGTGGACGGCATACAGGCCGCTGGCGCAATAAAGGTGGACGTCAAGAGGGACGACGTAGACTTCTACGCATGCGGAAGCTACAAGTGGCTCCTGGGCCCCTCGGGCGCCGGGTTCCTCTACGCCAGGGAGGACGTCCTCGGCGACCTGCGTCCCCGGCAGTGGGGGTACCGGGCGGTAAAGGAGCACAGCCTGGATGAGCCAGTCCTCAAGGACACGGCCCAGAAGCTGGAGTTCGGCGAGCCCAGCTACCTGAGCTTCGTGGGAACCAAGGCAGGCATAGATCTGATCCTGGGCCTGGGCGTGGACCGGATCGAGAGGCAGGTGCTGAGCCTGAGCAGCCGCCTGGTCGACGGGCTGACAGGCCTCGGAGTTGACCTCATCTCCCCCGCGGACCCTTCGCAGAGGTCGGGGGTGGTCAGCTTCACCACGGACGCGACAGAGGATCATCACCGTAGGCTGACGGAGGAAGGCTTCATAGTGAGCCTCAGACCCGCCGGGGCACGCGTATCCACAGGGTTCTACAACACGGCCGAGGAGGTGGACCGCCTCCTGGAGAGACTAGAGCATTATATGAGGGGCCGATGAGCCAATATCGGTGAAGGCACCATGATCACGCGTCCCATAACCGGCAGCGACCTGCATGTATCCATAGCTGGCGCCAGGGGCGTCCACGTTGACGACGTTGACGACGCCCTCAGGTTGGTCCGGGGGGCCACGGGCGAGCACACGTTTCAGCTCTTCGACGCCAGGATGGTGGCGGGTTGGCGCCACATGTACCACGCGGCGGTGAACGCCGTCAAGGCCGTGGAGAACGGGACCGCGGTGTCCAAGGGGTTGGACGTGGAGACCCTGCTCTACGCCACCTGCCAGGACCAGATAACCAGGGCGTTCCGCTTGATGGGAGTCTCAAAGAGGACAACTGAGGTGGCCGTGGCCGTGTTCGGGCGCGACCCGGACCTGATCACGGATACTGCTCGAAGAGTGACCGAGGCTCTAGGTGACTTGGACGACCATGTTCTGGAGGTTGACGAGGCCAAGTTCAGGCAGCTGAGGAAGGTCTTCGAGGTGAATGACGCGTCGCTGGAGGCAGTGGGGGGAGACCCCTACGAGGCCCTCACCAGTCTCATAGTAGAGAAGGGGGCCCTGCTGACTCTACGTAAGTAACCGAGCCCGCTCTTTCTGCACGTTCAGCACGTCTCCGGGCTTGACGACGGAGACCCCTGCGTCTTTGCCTAGGACCTCCACCAGCACAACCCAGTCCGGGTTCTCAAGGTTCACCTTTCTGTCGAACAGCTCGGCCACGGGCTCTATGATCTCCAGGCTGCTCAGCTGGGTCCGCCTCTTCTCGAGGGTCACCCTGAAGGACTCTTCCTGGCCCACGCGGCCCTTCATGGGGGCCAACGCTTCAATAATATTG
>DATKWY010000272.1:0-4457 GCA_035529295.1 Candidatus Desulfaltia sp.
TTCTTCCTCGGAAGCTGGTACCACAAGGCAGTCATCTTCACGGAGAACGCCGCCCGCGTGGGGGCAATGATGCTCGGCGGGACAGACACCACCCACAACATCCCGTTCCTGGTGGCCATCTGCGACTACAGCCTCATAGGCGAGGAGCTGTACGCTCTAGGAGCCTACTTGTCAGAGGATCCTACTGTGTCCGCGTCGCTGGCCGGGCAGGACATCGGCAAATACATCGCTGCTTTACTGGTCGTCCTTGGTTCCATTCTCATAACTCTTGGGATTGACCTTAAGGGACTACTGTCTATGTGAGGTGAGATGAAGTGTCAGATAGATTAACCAAAATGCAGATCCCGATAATACTGACCGCCATAATCGGTATCCTAATGATCATCGAGTTCTTCTTTCCTATGCCCACAGCAGTGACGAGTTTGAACGTGACGCTACGTTCCTTCGTAACCATAATCTCTGCCGCAGCACTGATCTTGGGCACCCTCGTGCTCACCATATACCACGGTAAAAAGGTCGGCACAAAGAGCAGCGAATGGTACTATAGCATCATATACATAGCGGCTTTCGTCATCACCGCAGGACTGGGCGTCATCAATGTACGAGACACCACCTTCCTGTGGATCTACAACAACATGACGTCGCCCATCGGCGCTGCCCTGTACTCGCTTACTGCTTTCTACATCACATCCGCCGCCTACAGGGTCCTGAGAGCTAGAAACTGGAACTCCGCCGTAATGCTAGTGTGCGCTCTGATAGTGTTGTTGATGCTGATCCCCGTAGGCGCCATACTGTTCCCGCCCGTGGTTCCGATAGGCACCTGGATCAGGAACATCCCCAGCGGAGCTGGGTTCAGGGGAATGATCATAGGCACAAGCCTAGGAATCATGGGTCTGGGCGTTAGGGTGTTCACGGGGAGACAGAAAGAGCACCTAGGAATCAGGGAGGAGAGGAGGAAAGAGTAATGAGTCTAATGGATAAGCTGCTGGATCTTGATCAGAGGATCATCTATGCGATGCTTTTCATAGCTCTAGCCTTCCCGATACTCCATCCTGTGATACTGCCCATGGACATACAGGCGTACTCCCAGGAGTCATTCGATTTCGCTGACTCGATACCCGACGGCTCGGTTGTTCTAATTGAGGGCGGGCTGGGGGCAGCAACCTACCCGCAGGGCGGTCCAGGTCTAGAAGTGCAGATCGTGCACATGTTGCGGAAGGACGTCAAACTAGTCTTCTTCAGCATAGGCACGGAGACGGCGGCTTGGACGGCGACAGCCATCAATAATGCGCTTGCTAGACTCCCCGCTGGGGTAGCAGCCGAGAACGGCGTGAACTGGGTACACATGGGCTACGTCCCTGGCGGCGAGTCAGGCACAGCAGCCTTCGCCAACGACATAAGAAGCGTGAAGTCCGAGGACCACTACGGAACCCCCATTGAACAGATTCCTCTAATGAACGACATCAACATGGCATCCGATTTCGCTGCGGTCTTCTGGTGGGGCGGCTCCGAGGGCAGCATACCCTACGGAGTCAGGCAGATCGTCACACCCTTCGGGGTCCCCATGACAGGAATGTGCACAACCAACGAGGTGCCCAACTACACGCCCTACATCAACTCCGGGCAGCTTCATGGCATAATAGGCGGAGTCAGAGGCTCAGCCGAGTACGAGTACCTGATGAGCATGCCTGGACTCGCCCTCGGCCAAGCCATGGCCACCAACTTCGGGGGCCTACTCTGGGCGTTTCTGGTGGTACTAGGCAACGTACTGTACTTCATAGCGAGAAGAGAGGAGGGTGATAAGTAATGGACAGCTTCCTACTTGGTTTAATCGCGGGCTCCTTCGTGTCGATCGGCGCATACTCTGTGCTGATAGGCGACAACCCACTGAGCAAGTTTACCGAGCACCTCTACATGGGTATTCTGGGCGGCTTCATATTCGCAACGAACTGGAACTACGTCAAGACCAACGCCATTATCCCAGTGCTTCAAGGTGACATTGTCTACATTTTAGCAATAATCCTCAGCGTCATGCTGTTCTCCAGGCTGAACACGGATTGGCTATGGCTGTCAAGGTACCCTGTAGCCGTTACAGTCGGCGCGGGCCTCGGTTTAGCCATAAGGACAACCGTCATGTCGGACTTCCTGGGACAGATAACCGCAACCATACTGCCGCTGAACAGCCTAGACAACATACTGATGGTGATAGGGACGGTCTCGGCCGCCGCCTACTTCATCTTCACGGCTCAGACCGAGGGACCCTACAAGTACGTCAACATGACCGGGCGTATCTTCCTTCTGGCAGCCTTCGGCGTAACCTACGGGCAGACAGTCAGCTTCAGGTTCGAGCTGGTTATCGGTAGACTCGTTGAGATGCTACGTGATGAGGTGGCGATGTACACCTATGCGATGTTGCTGATCATCGGCGTCGGGCTAGCCTATGGGTACTATACGAAGAAGATCAAGTGGTACAGTGGACGATAGATACAACCATTCCCTTTTTTTATTTCTTTAAACCGTTTGTAGTGTGGACACCATGTGTGCGGCGCTGTTCGACGAGCCCTCCCCGGAGGAGGTTGACAAGATGATCGAGGAGGTCGCAGACAAGATATTCGATTACAACATGGATCTGGTGGCCATCCTCATGCTGGAGACCCTCAAGCCCCTATCGTCTGTTTACGCTCCCATGGGGCGCTTCATGGTGGCTCCTTTCCTGCCCGTCGTAGGTGAAGCCAGCGGGAGGTACCTCGCTGCCTTCCAAGACAAGCAAAACGTGGAGAAACTCATCAGGCTTCTAGAGGATAAGGGCAGGGAGAACGAAAGAAAGGCCGCAGAGGCTCGGAAGGAGAAGAAGCAGGGCGGCGGCTGGAGGCGGTACGTGCCTAGGCTCTCTGGGGAAGAGGGCTAGCCCTCAGTGGTGGTCGACCCTCTCCCTTATCTCGTACCGTCTGAAGTCCCGGATTATGCCGACGAGTCCCTCCGCGGCGGCGTTCAGCCAAGCCACTCCCTTCTCCCTCGTGGCGACGGTGGGGTCACCTCGCACACCGGTCCTGCTGAATGTGCTCCAGTAGGGCATCATGGTCACCGGACCAGAGGGATGGTAGAAGTCCCGAGGAGGGAAGTACTTCGAGGTCTGGTAGTCCATGTCCTTGACGGCCTTATCCATGTTGACTAGGTCGGGGCGGAGGGCGAGCATCAGGGAGGTCTCGAGCTCGCAGGCGTGCGACATGCCGCCCCTGTCCGAGTCCCTGAGCGCCACGACGGTCTCCGCCACCTCGGGTATCGCCCACCAGTTAGTGGTCGCACACAGGACCCCCGGCCTCTGGACGATGGCAAGCCGCGCGGTGACGTCGAGCCAAGGCGAGTTGCTGCCGTGGCCGTTGACCATCAGCATCCTTCTGAACCCGTGGTGCGCCAGGCTCGAGAGGATGTCGGACACGTAGTCCATGAAGTGGTTCCCCTGGATGCTTATGGGGCCGGGAAAGTCCATGTGGTGGGGGCTGTAACCGTGGACGATGGTCGGCAGGAGCAGCGCCTCCTCCGGCATCGACTCCACGGCTCGCCTGCATATGCCCTCGACTATCACCACGTCGGTGTTGACGGGCAGGTGGTGACCGTGGTCCTCCAGGGTGCCCACGGGGAGCACCACCACCCGGTCCTTCGGCGTGTCTCTTATCTCGGGCCAGCTCAGCTCCTCGTACAGATAACTCATTCATTGACACCTACGATCTAGTTTGTGTTGACGAGTATTTATAGAAAAATAATTGGCTGGCTGGCTTGTCCTACTTCTTCTTTGTGACTTTGAAGGTGACCAGGTTGTACCGGTCCGGGCACTCGTATTTGAACTCCTGGTTGTTCATCCACGGTATCTGGCCGCCGTAGCACATGTTCATAAGCGTCGGGAAGAGGTCGTGGTAGCAGTACCCGCAGATGCCGCCCGTCCTGTGGGTGTTTACCAGGAACCTGTCGCCCACCTCGTGGCCTGCGCTGCAGCTCTTGGCGACGCTCACCACCTCCGCCTCGTAAACGGGTTCCTCAGACATAGCCATCAACCATGTATGCTCCGTCTAGCTTGAAAAACCCTGCCAAGGTTTTTTGGCTGTCGACGACCAAGATACACACATGAGTCTAGACGACGTGTTGAAGGGGGCCGCCGAGGAGTTCAAGGGGGTCCTGGGGGTTTCAGTCAAGCATCTCGGCACTGGCGAGTCGGCCAACCTGAACGGCGACACACTGTTCCCGACGGCCAGCGTCTTCAAGGTCCCGGTGCTGGTGGAGTTCTACAGGCAGGCGGAGCGGGGCGCCCTGAGCCCCGACCAGCAGGTGATCCTCACAGAGCGGGACAAGGTGCCCGGGTCCGGCGTACTCAAGGAGCTGTCCGAGGGCCTGAGCGTCAGCCTCAGGGACCTGATGAGCCTCATGATGATAGTGAGCGACAACACCGCCACCGACCTCAT
>DATKWY010000273.1:0-2140 GCA_035529295.1 Candidatus Desulfaltia sp.
ACCGCGTAGATGCTAGCCTTGTCCCGTGTGGGCTCGAAGGCCAGCTGGTAATAACCATCTGTGTCCGTGGCTGCCTCATGTGTCCTGATTCCGTCACGCACCAATATTCGGACGCCCACAAGGGGTCCGCCCTGTTCGTCCTTAACGTAGCCGCTGAGGGTGAACTGCGAGGCTTGGACGTGGGCTGGCGTCCACAGCATAGCTGTGAGTATAAGTAGTGCGAACCATGCAGCCCGCGGAGTCATGTAACTGTATCCTCATAACGGTATCCAACAAGTATATGATTATTCAGGTCAGGCGGGTCCCCAAGTTTTAACTCGGCGTCCAGCCCATGTACATTGATGGTTATGCCCAGGAGAGGCGTAGAGATAGAGGACCTGCGGGGATTCGTCTTCGTGTCGGACCCCCAGGTGAGCCCCTACGGAGGGAAGGTAGCCTTCGTCCACACCGCCATCGACTATGATGGCAACGACTACGTGAAGCACATCTGGATGGCCGACGCCGAGACGGGGGAAGCCGCCCAGTTCACCGGCGGGCAGGGCAAGGACAGCAACCCCAGGTGGAGCCCGGACGGCTCCAGGCTCCTCTTCCTGTCAAGCAACCGGGAGCCCGACAAGAAGAACCAGCTCCTCGTCATAAGCGCCGGAGGCGGCGAGGCCGTGCCCGTCGCCGACATGGAGAACGGGGTAATGAACCCCGAGTGGTCGCCGGACTTCAGGAGGATACTGTTCACCAGCCGGGTCTGGGAGCCTGAGAAGCCCGAGACCGACGTGGTGGTGGTTAAACGCATCTACTTCAAGCTCAACGCCGTGGGCATGTTCCCGGGTAAACGCGTCCACCTCTTCACGGTGAGGCCCGGGCAGAAGCCCAAGCAGATCACCAGGGGGGAGTTCGATGTGGGGGCCGCGTCTTGGAGCCCGGACGGGAAAGAGATCGCCTTTGTGACGAACCCTGCTGATGACGCTGACAGGACCTACGTCCGGGATATTTACGTGGTGCCGTCGAAGGGCGGCGACTGGAGGAAGGTCACCGGCGGAAGGCACAGCGTCGGAGGCATCTCCTGGAGCCCCGACGGGCGCATGATTGCCTACCTGGGCCACGATTTCCACGCCAGGGGAGCCACCAACACCGACATCTGGGTGGTGCCCCGCAGCGGAGGCCCATCGGAGAACCTGACCCTGGGCTTCGACAGGAGCATCGGCAGGAGCGTGGGAAGCGAACTCCGGGTGGCCTCGCCAGACCCCAGCCCGGTGTGGAGCCCAGACGGCGGGCACCTATACTTCATGACGGGGGACGTACCGTCGGCCAACCTGTACAGAGTTGAGGTGGAGACAAGGGATGTGGGGCGGCTCAAGGAGGGCTTCAACCTTGACGGGTTCAGCTTCTCCCGGGACATGGGGGTCATGGCTTACTGCGCTATGGACTCCACTCACCTCTGCGATCTGTGGGTAAAGGACGGGAAGAGCGCACGCCGGGTCACGTCCTTCAACGACAAGCTCCTCGAGGGGCTGGACGTGGTTAAGCCTGAGCACTACACGTGGGTCAATGAGGTGGGCGACAAGATTGACGCGTGGGTGATGAAGCCCGTGGGGTTCGACCCCTCGAAGAAGTACCCAACAATACTGCAGATACACGGAGGGCCCCTGGGCATCTACGGGGACGGCATATTCCACGAGTTCCAGGTCATGGCGTCGTCAGGCTACGCAGTAATCTACACCAACCCTAGGGGCAGCGGAGGCTACGGGGAGGAGTACGCGGCCGCCCTCAACGGACACTTCGGAACCGTGGACTACACGGACATCATGGACTTCACCAGAGACGCTGTTGAACGCTTCAGCTTCATCAACCCGACCCGGCTCGGGGTGACGGGGGGAAGCTACGGGGGCTACCTTACCAACTGGATAATAACCCAGACCGACACCTTCAAGGCAGCAGTATCCTGCCGCAGCACCTGCAATAGGCTCAGCCACCATGGCTACAGCGACCTGGGGTTCCAGCACGGCGAGTCAGGCAACATGGGGTACCCGTGGAGGGACGAGGAGAAGCTCCTGGCCCAGAGCCCCATCAGGTACGCAGCCAACATCAAGACTCCCACACTGCTCATCCACAGTGAGAACGACCTGCGCTGCCCAATACAGCA
>DATKWY010000274.1:0-6143 GCA_035529295.1 Candidatus Desulfaltia sp.
GCACACACAGAGAAAAAGACTGATACCCCGGCAGAGAAACACCTATACCCCGCAGAGCATCAGTCCTACCAACACAAAAAAAGAAGGGGAGACCTACTCCGGTTTAACTATGTCAGTGAAGCTCTTCTCGATCACAGTCACAGGAATATTGTCGACCACGAAGCCATGCCTCTTACCGGCCTTATCGGTAATGGAGAGCTCAAACCTGCTCTCAGGCCTCACAGCTTCAACCTGCTCGTAGGGAAGGTTGAGAACCACGCTTCGGCTCTTCCTGATGAAGCCCTCCTCCTTTACGAAGAGAAGCTTCTCGTCAGACATGACAAGATATCCGTAGTTGCCGTCCATTTTTCCCATGTAGGTCTTGCGTACACGGTCCCCCCTCGACATGCTCTTCTCGGCTAGTTCCTTAACAGCGGACACCATTTTCCACCTCCGAGTATATAGTAAAATAAACGTGGAATATATACAAAGGCGTAATATATTATGTATCTACCAATATGTGTATATATTTTAATATGATTGATCAGTGGGTGTAATACTACCGATATAGCTATCAGCCAGATCCAGAAACATATATATGAAGAGACATGGAGTACAGGAAAATAATGGCCCTGGGAAAATCCTCCAGAGTCGTCTCCCTGCCAATAGATTGGCTGAAGAGTTATAACCTGGAGAAAGGCGACACCCTTCAAATTAGTCGGCAGCGAAACGGGTCAATCATAATTCACCCCGTGGCCAAGACGGATGATGAAGTAAAGAAGATAACACTCAACATCAGGGCCGATGAGAGCGAGGACAGTGTGGTCAGGCGTCTCATAGGCGCCTTTCTCAACGGGTACACCCTCATCACGTTGACCTCCGAAAAGATCTTCACAGGGGAGCAGCAGGCAGCCATCCGCGCGGCGTCGAGGAGACTGTACATGATGGTCATCAAGTCGGAGGCGGCCAGCATCGAGCTTGAGACCCTCATCGACGAGTCCAAGGCCTCAGTCACCTCCTGCATCGAGAGGATGCACATGATAACCTACTCCCTCTTCAGGGACACCATCCAGGCCATGAGGGAGTGGGACAGAGAGCTGGTGATATCAGCCATCTCCCTGGAGGAGGACATCGACCAGCTGGCGTACCTCGTGCTGAGGATCATACGCAGCGCGTCAATAAACTATCATCTGGCTAACCAGCTCAACCTGGACCCCCTCGACTCCCTGGACTACCAGACACTGGTCCACAGGATAGAGAGGGTGGCCGACCACATAACCAGTATGGCCGAGTGCCTAAAGATCATGATAGAGAATGACGAGCGGCTACCTGCAGAAGCCCAGAGGATCCTAGTCGAGGCCGCCGAGATCGCCCTAAGCTCCTACGGCAAGGCTGTGGAGTGCTATCTATACATGGACATGGAGCCCACAAATGATATCATTGACCAGCAAAGCGAGATCGAGAAACTATACTCAAAGATTACTCCTCTGCCGAGATATGGCGAGATCGAAGACTCACAGGTTCTGACTCACATTATCAACCTGAGGGAAAACATCCTCATAGTAAGTAACCTGGCAGCGGACATAGCCGAGTTAACAATCGACCGAGCCTACAAGAGTGAGGACATTTAGCCACCCAATTATGTGACCGCGCTAAGTGCGTCATCAGGGTTACCCCAAACATCATGATATAGATCAACATAGACCCACATATTCATCGGTTCGGCCGCGCTCTCACCCCGCCAATAAAAAAAGGTTTATAACTCATCGCATCGGAGCTTTTGAGACCCATGCCACAGAAAGACACCAACTCGACACTGACATGGCTCCATAGTAGAGCCCGAGCACTGCAAAGAGACATAGAATCCGAGTTAGACGACCTACCCGACAACAGGCATAAGCAAATCCTTGAACAGATACTCCAGCTACACGAACTAACCACGCAGATCCAGGCGCTGGGGCTGGCGACCACCCTGGCTCACATGAGGGAGAACAACACAAGCATCGACAGAGAACTCCTGGAGATCAGCGACTACATGGAACAGATACTCATCATACATCAGCAGGAGCACGACAACCTTCAGAAAATCCTCTAACCCCCCAAACATTAATAGCAGGAAGGCATGGTTTCATCAGGGATGCGGCGCACCAATCTACAGTACAGCCGGTACAGGGTCAGGATGCTGGAGAAGGCCAAGATGCTGGTCCGGAACGGCAGAGTAGAGCCCCTGGACGGAGGCCGCTTCAACGTTATAGGGGACCACGGGACCTACAACGTGGTCAGGGGCCCCGACGGCAGGATGGCTTGCAGCTGCCCGGGGTACAGGGACAAGGGCAAGTGCAGCCACAGCACCGCCGTAGAGATGGTCGCCAAGAGGACGCGCCGCTGAGGCCCCGATGATCTTTTAACAACTCTGACCAGATTCATACCGTCAGAGTTGAGCCACGATGAGTGAAGATAGAGAGCCGGCGAGGCCTGTCACATTAACCGAGAAGACTGAGGACATGGAGAGGCACCCCGGGTACATCACCTTCTACTGGGACGAGAAGGAGGGAAAGATGTGGCTGGAGCTGGACCGCTTCGACGAGGAGCTCCTCTACGTTAACAGCCTCACCGCCGGCGTCGGCAGCAACGACGTGGGGCTCGACAGGAACCAGTTAGGCTCCACGTCCGTTGTCAAGTTTCAGAGGTTCGGCCCCAAGGTCCTGCTGACTCAGATGAACTACGGTTTCAGGGCGCTGAGCGATAACCCCCACGAGGTGAGATCCGTGGAGGAGGCTTTCGCCCAGAGCGTCCACTGGGGCTTCAAGGTGGAGGCCGAGGAAGAGGACAGGGTCCTGGTGGACGCCACAGGGTTCCTGCTGAGGGACGCCAAGAGCGTCGCTGTACGCCTCAAGGAGAAGGAGCAGGGGGAGTACGAGCTAGACGAGACCAGGTCATCAGTGTACCCGCCCCGATGCAGAGCATTCCCAAAGAACACGGAGCTGGAGGCCATCATCACATACATGGGCAAGAACCCCGGGGACTGGATCAAGTCCGTGGCCCCCGACCCCACCATCATCACCGTGAGGCAGCACCACAGCTTCCTGATGCTACCAGACGCCGACTACAAGCCCCGAAGATATGACCCCAGGGCCAGCTACTTCGGAATCAGGTACATGGACTTCGCCACACCCGTGGACCAAGGCATAGAGAAACGCTACATCTGCAGGCACCGCCTCAAAAAGAAGAGCCCGAAAGCCAAGAGAAGCGAGCCCGTGGAGCCAATAGTCTACTACGTGGACAGGGGCATCCCAGAGCCCATCAGAGGCGCCGTCATAGAGGGCGCAGCCTGGTGGAACCAAGCCTACGAGGCCGCGGGGTACAAGGACGCCTTCAAGGTGGAGCTGCTCCCGGAGGACGCGGACCCTATGGACGCCCGCTACAACGTCATCAACTGGGTCCACCGCAGCACCAGAGGCTGGAGCTACGGCAACACCGTCACGGACCCCCGCACCGGGGAGATCATCAAGGGCCACGTGAGCCTCTGCAGCCTGAGGATAAGGCAAGACTTCCTAATAGCCCAGGGCCTAGTGGCCGACTACGACGAGGAGAACCCAGACAGCGCTGAGATGCTGGAGATGGCCCTGGCCCGCATCAGGCAGCTGAGCGTCCACGAGGTGGGCCACACCCTAGGCCTGGGCCACAACTACTGCAGCCACGTCAACGGCAGAGCCAGCGTCATGGACTACCCTGCTCCCCTGGTGAATGTGAAGAACGGAAGATTGGACCTCTCTGAGGCCTACGACACCGGGGTCGGTGAGTGGGATAAGGTCAGCGTAGCCTACGGGTATCAGGATTTCCCGGAAGGCGTGGATAAGGACGCGGCCCTCGACGGCATCCTGCGGGAAGCCTTCGTCGGCGGCCTCCTCTTCGCCCCCAGCCAGGACGCGGGCCCCGGCAGCCCTCACCCCCACGCCGCCTCCTGGGTCAACGGCGTGGATGCCGTGGACGAGCTCCACAGCGTCATGAAGGTCAGGGAGGTGGCTCTCAAGGGCTTCACGGAGCGCCGAATAAAGAAGGGTGAACTCATGGCGTCCCTGGAGGAGGCCCTCGTCCCCATCTACCTCTTCCACAGGTACCAGGTGGAGGCCGCCGCCAGCCTCCTGGGGGGCCTCTACTACAACTACAATCTGAGGGGCGACGTGCAGGCGGGCCCCCAGATTGTGCCGGGGGACCAGCAGCGCCGGGCTTTGGAGGCACTTCTGAAGGCAATCACTCCAACTCAACTGGCGCTTGACGAGAAGCTATTATCCCTGATACCGCCTCGCCCCCAGGGGTACCCCCAGACCAGGGACTTGTTCCCCGGCCACACAGGGCACCCCTTCGATCCTCTGGGGGCAGCGGAGACCGCCGCCAACATAACCCTGAGCATGCTCATGCACCCGGAGAGGGCGGCCAGGCTCGTGGAGTACCACGCAAGAGCGCCTGACGCCCCAGGCCTCGCCGAGGTCCTTGATGAGATCATAGATGTCACCTGGAAGGAGAGACACAGGAACCCGTACCACGCTGAGGTCCAGAGGACTGTGGACCACGTGGCCCTCTACCACCTCATGGCGCTGGCGGTGAACATGGAGACCACCCCGGCCGTCCGCGCCGTGGCGAGCCTGAAGCTTTCGGAGCTGGGAGACTACCTCCGCACCATGGGTGAGCGCATCCAGGAGCCTGAGCAGAGGGCCCACTACATGTATGGGGCGGGCCAGATCACCCTCTTCGAGGAGAGCCCAGACCAGGTGAAGCTGACTAAGCCCCTGGAGCCCCCCATGGGGCCTCCTATCTAGCCCCATTTTTATCTTTTTCCCGGTTAGGATGGCAGACTGGCACGGCTGTAAACTGCTCGGGGTTTACTTTTTATCTTGCGGCTTACTCAATACTTGAGGACTAGACCGAACCCCACAGGAAAAACCCTGGTCTGGCTTCTGGAGCAGCATGATGATAAACTTTGAAAACGTGGCCTCCGAGCAAGAGGAGAGGCCTAGGGACGAGAGGTCCCTGGCCGACGTGAACTTCCGAAACACCGTCATATACTACCGGGAGGAGCTGCGCAGAATTGACGCAGGCGAGCTGGCCACCGAGCACCTCAAGGACAGGCAGAGGAAGGCGCTGGTGAAGGCCGGGATACTGAAAAGGGTGTATGGTAGAGGGGGCTGCCGCCTGAGGCTCTCCAATGAGGCCCGGAGGCTCCTGGGGGAGCTGGATGATGGCCCCCGTCGGATGTCCTAGGCTCGCTTGAGGACGCGCCCCGGGCGTCGTCCTGTGTGCTTGCCCTTCTCCACCACCGCCTCACCGTTGATGAGGACGTACTCGACGCCCTCGGGGTGGCGCCTTGTCTCTATCTCGTCCCCCAGTGTCCTGATGTTGGGTACGTCCAGGAGCACTATGTCGGCGTAGGAGCCCTCCTTGATGATGCCTCGGCCCTCAAGGTTGTGGACCCTGGCCGCCATGGTGCTGGTCTTCTGCACCGCCTCCTCCATGGTGAAGAGACTGCTGTCTCTGACGTACTGGGTGATGAACATGGGGAAGGCGCTGAAGGTGTTTATGCCGGGGAACGTGTAGGGGGGTGCACTCATCTCCCAGTCCTTGTCGAAGACGCTGGTGTCCAGGCCCATCATGCCCTTGGGGTGGGTGTAGTACTGGTGGTAGGCTTGGCTGGGTTGGAGCTGGCCGGTGACGCCCCTTGCGTCAGGGTCCTCAGAGATGATGTCCATCCAGGTGTCCCAGGGGTCCCGTTTCCTCTCCTCGGCTATCTGGGCGATGCTCTTCCCGTCCAGGCCGGGGACCTTGGATTTCAGTACGTATATGTTGTCCGCCCACCGGGGGTTGGTGTTGGGGTTGTAAGCCACCCTTATGAACCACTTGCCTCTCCTTATGGCGTCCTTCACCTCCTCCCGGAAGTCCTCCACCTTGAACCACTTAGCCAGGGCCTCCCGGCTGCCCAGCTCCCTGAGCCATGGCTCGTATAGGCTGCACAGGTAGGGCATGGTGGCGAAGCCGCTGCGGGTCATCTGCGGTATGGCGTCCCAGGTGATGCCCAGCTCGTCCTTGCTGTCTCTGAGTATCATGTCGATGGTGATCTTGAGGTTGGCGGCCTCCAGCTCGTCCGGGGGGCTGGGCCTGATGTCCCA
>DATKWY010000275.1:0-4854 GCA_035529295.1 Candidatus Desulfaltia sp.
CACGTCCTCGAACATCACGGCGGGGTTCGTCTGTCTCTTCTCCATCTCCGTGACGTAAGAGGTGACTTCGTACTTCCAGTCAATCGGCTCGCATACTGTGACAAATTGATCCGGCACTTCCTCCTTCAGCAGCTCCAGGTATGTCCTCAGGTCTCTCACGGGTTTCAGTCTCCAAGTATCCTCATCGTCTGATCTGGGCATAAGTTTATGGAGGGCTTGAATTACGGCGATCTCGCGTCAGGAAAACGCGGGGGCTACTCTATTTTGAACCTCGTGTGGTCTCCGCCAAGCCTGACCCGCTTCTCCATCACGAGCTGGCTGTAAGCCGCTCCTGTTGAAGAGATAGGGGTACCTGGGTAAAATTACATATCCTCCGAAGCAACTGATACACTATGTTTTCCGGGTTAAGACACATGTTGAGAGAACGGAGGTTTATGGATGGGCTATGAGAAGACCCTGATAGGGCCGCCCCTATGACTGTCCGCCGAGACTCTCCAGGCCTTCATCGAGGAGGCCTCCGGGGAGCTCGCCCGCAACCACTTCAGGCGCCTCAACCTGATGGGCGGCTACGCCCCTTCCCCCCAGTTCAGGGAGATCGCGGAGTACATGCGGGAACAGGCCGAGGCCATCGGCTTAGAAGGCGTGAGGCTGGAGGGGTTCCCGTCTGACGGGGAGCGCTACTACTGGGCTTTCCATACCGAGCCAAGCTGGGACGCCAGGGGTGGCTCCCTGTGGCAGATCACTCCACACGAGAAACGTCTGACAGACTTCGCCATGACGCCAGGCGCGCTGGCTAGGTTCAGCCGCACAACGGAGGCGGAGGCGGAGCTGGTATACGTCGGTGCCGGAAGGTCCGCGGAGGATTACGAGGGGAAAGACATGGAGGGCAAGGTGGTGCTGGCTACAGGCCCCATGGGGGCGGTCCACGCAGCCGCGGTGTACGAGCGGGGAGCGCTGGGGGTGATCACCTTCAGGGCAAGCGGATTCGACCTGCCCGACCTGGTCCCAAGCGGTGACCTCACGCCGTGGCTGGGCCCCGACGGGAGCCCCTCCACCTTCGGCTTCAGCGTATCGTATTGGCAGGCCCATGAACTGATCTCCGAACTGAAGAGGGGAGAAGTTCGTGTCCGTGTGAAGATCGACGCGGACGTCGGTCCCGGCGAGTACCTAGAGGTGACCGCCGTCATCCCCGGCTGCGAACTCCCCGACGAGGAGGTGCTGCTCACCGCCCACATCGACCACAGGAACACCGGAGGCAACAACGCCACAGGCGACGGGGTCAGCCTAGAGGTAGCCCGGACTCTGGCACACCTAATAGAACAGGGGGTGCTGCCCCGTCCCCGGCGGACGATCCGGTTCATCTGGGGGGCCGAGCACAAGGGCTTCCTCGTCTACCTCCACCGCCACCCCGAGGCGCTGGATAAATGGCTTTTCGTCCTCAACTACGACATGGCGGGCAAGTGTCAGAGCGTCGGCGTACGAGTCCACATGAAGCGTTCCCCCAGCTCCAACCCAACCGTGGTCGACGACGCCCTCCAAGAGGTCTTCGAGTGGGTGATCGCGGGGAATAAGGTCCACAGGGCGCTGCAGATGTCTGCGGCTCCGCACTTCCCCTGGCCCATCCTAGATCCCCTCGGCTCCCGGGACGACTTCCTCGCCGACGTGAACCCCTACTTCTGGGGGCTAAGCGACCACGAGGAGCTGAACGACGGGAACCTGAGGATCCACTCCGCCCAGATCGGTGACTGGCCCGACCCCTACATCGCGGCCCACCAGGATAACCCGGAGACTGCGGATCCCACCCAGATGAAACGGATCGCGGTGATCGGCGCCGCCTTCCTCCACGCGATAGCAAACGCCGGACCGCGGGAGGCAGAGGAGCTCGTCGCGGTCGGCGCCGCCCGGGCTAGGGAACGTCTGGCGATGCAGCTACGCAAGGCGGTTGCACGGGTCTCTGACGCTGAGGCTGAGGAGCTGCCAAGGGTCGCCTTGGAGGCCCGGATATCTCTGAAGGCTAACGTCGACAAGGAGCAGCGCTCGCTAGAGGCCATAGAGCCTTGGCTAGAGGGAGACCCCGACGCCGCAGCCTTCACCGAGAACATGATCTCAAAGCTGGCCGTCGACGGCGGCCGCCTCATCGAGGAGCTGGACGCCTTCCACCGCCGCAAGGCTGAGGCCTTGGGCGTCCCCGCGACTTTAGCGGAGCGTAGCCCGGAGGAGGAGGCGCTACACGGAAGAGTCCCGGTCAGGGCCGGGACGCCTAAAGGACCCATATATCCAAACAGGTTCCTGTATGGGGGGGCGTGGCTCGCGGAGAGGCTCGGCTGCGGCGAGCTTCTCGACCTGGCAATCCTCCGAGACGGCCAATACGTCGCCTACGAGGCTCTGAACTTCGTGGACGGGAGGCGTGACCTCCTTCAGATAAGGGACGCCGTGAGCGCCGAGTTCACCCCGGTTCCGGCCGGGCACGTCGCCGAGTTCTTCTCCGTCTTGGAGAAGGCCGGCGTCGTGAGCTTCGAGTAGTAAAGAGAACCCGGGTTACTCTCTGGTAACCTTTGGGTCCACGTACCCCCCGGCGACCATAGTGATGAGGAGCATCGGTTTCTATATTTTCTTGTAGACAAGCTGGCGAGTGCCAACAATCACAGAACCATGACGTTACTGGTATGTCTGTATTCTTCTACTCTAAACCGTATCTTTTTCATTTAATTATTGTCGAATCCATTTTTATAAAAATTAGCAAAAAATAATTATATATTATTAGATACCTTTACTTTTGATAACAATATAAATATTATTCGTGTTTTTTATGGGTGGTTTTATATTATCATTAGTAAATAACATTGGTAACCCGCGCTTGGGAGATCGCTGTATGAATCTCTAAGCAGTGATGTGAAGAGATGACAGAATAGCGCTATGCCCCACGACGGGGTGAACGCCCTGTTGTCTATCAACAGGGAATGCAAAATGGAAAAAAGAACGAAATGTTACTAAAAGACGGACGGATCGTTGCCTTCGTTTTACTGTTTGGCTCGTTTGTCCTATACTACCTGTTCACCAGAATGATGGAGCAAGGCAAGGCCTTTAAAATTCGAAGCTTGGCGGCCTTAGAGGCGTTACCCGAGGCTGTTGGACGATGCGCCGAAATGGGTAAACCCATCTTCTACATGCCTGGTATCGGGTCATCACTAAGTCAATCGAGTGGAGCATACATTCTAGCAGGCATCACTATACTGGGTCGACTGGCCGGTTTCGCGGCCAAAGCGGGTGTTAAGCTCAGACTGTTCACTGTTACAATTGACGCCATGCCTCTTATCCAAGAAACAATCAAAAACGCTTACGCTGTTGAAGGAAAAGTCGAGGAGTACAGTGATGATGACATTGAACTAATCGCGAACCAGAGCTCACTGGTGTCTCGATATCTTGGCGCAGTTCAGAGAGAGAATCCAGCCGCTGCATGCCTGATAGGCTACCTTGCATACGAGTCTGTGGTACTCGCAGAAGCAGGTAACGTTGTGGGCGCCCTGCAGATAAGTGGAACAGTCAACCTATACCAGATACCCTTCCTCGTTGCTAGCACAGATTACACTTTAATAATGGAGGAGCTTTTCGCTGCAGCAGCAGCCGTATCAGGTGACGCAGGAGCTGTGGGGCCTATAGCTGCTGAAGATGTAATCAAATTCGTGTCTATCGGGATAATGATCCTGGGCATGGTTCTCGCTCCCTTAGGCATCACGTTCTTGGTGGATCTACTGGGGTTGTGATACTGTGTCGTTCATTAAATCAACAGCCTTCAAATACATACCTATCTTAGTATTCGCTATAATTATCGCCGACTACTTCTTCTCCATCGCTAGCTTAGGGTCGATCGCTGAGAGCCTCAGACAGTTCGCTGTAGTAATCTCAAACATCGCTCTAGGATTAGGCGTCATCAGCCTGTTAAGGATACATGGAAAGAACGTACAGAGAAGACTAGAAGGAAGATGGCAGTACAGCATAGTGACAATAATAACATTCGTAACAGTGTTCATACTGGGTACAATCAACGCCAATGGAGCCCAGTACCAGTGGGCATTCAGAAACGTATACACTACTTTAGAGCAAACCATGTACGCGAGCACCGGTTTCTTCATTGTATCCTCAGCTTACCGGGCTTTCAGAGCCAGAAACATTGACGCAGCTCTACTACTCATAGCTGGGTGCATCGTTGTCTTTACCAATGCTCCTATCGGAGAGGTGATCTGGTCAGGATTCCCCGTGATAGGTGACTGGCTCCTAGGTCCAGGGCAACTACCTGGATACAGGGTTCTTATGCTGATCGCAGGTTTCGGGACAATCGTGTACGCTTACAGAGTAATCACCGGGAACGAGAGAGGATTCTTCGGAGGAGGTGACTAGATGGCTAATCAAACCATCTTTGAAAGACTTGACAAGCTTGACAGAAGGGTCTACTACTGGCTGATTGTCATCGTCATAGCCTGGCCTCTGATTTCCCCCATAGGACTACCAATCACCGTTAAGCCCTCCTCAAGGGCACTATATGATGGCCTGCTGTCAGTTCAAGACGGCGACATTGTGCTCATTGACATCTTCATGAGCGTAAGCACGTGGCCTGAGTGCATGGGTGGGCTTGTCGTAGAGACAAACACACTCATCGACAGAGGAGCAAGGCTTATCTACATTGGTGACAGCGTAGACGTCTCTAGGTCTTGGCAACGTTTAAATGAACTTGTACCAAGGCTGGGAACTCTGGAATATGGCACGGATGTGGCTTTTCTTGGTTACTACACTGGACAAGATGCTGCTGCATCACAAATGGCGGTTGACATGAGCTCCATATTCCCAGCCGACCAC
>DATKWY010000276.1:0-7182 GCA_035529295.1 Candidatus Desulfaltia sp.
TAAGAGAGCCTGACTTGGTGAGGAAGTTACTGAAGGGTCAGGGGGAAGTGGGCTGCATCAGGTGCGATGCTTGCCGCGCCAACTTCGGCAAGGCCATGATGCACTGCCTCATGGAGTAGCGGGTATTTTAAAAACCCAATACCCCTCTATGGTTCATGACCGAGTCGGCCGTTCAGAGGGCTCTTGGCTTCTTCAAGCGCCAGAAGAACGCCTACAAGGTAAACATAGTCCGCAACTTCATACAGAACTTCAGCATAGGCCTGACCCAGCAGTACCAGTCCATCTACATGTCCCAGCTGGGGGCCACACCCCTGGAGGTAGGGTACGCCACCGGCGTGGGGGGCATAGCCAGCACCCTCGTCACATTGCCGACAGGCTGGCTGGCTGACAGGTACGGCATCAAGCGGGTTCTGCTGGTGGCCATGCCCGTCATGGCCATGGGGTACCTGGTCTTCGGACTGGCCCAGGGGTGGCAGATTACCATGATAGCCCTCTTCCTCACCAGCCTCAGCTGGGACATGGCCATGACGGTGTGCCCCATGATCTGCGGAAACTCACTGGCCAGCGCCGAGAGAGCCACAGGCATGCAGCTCTGTGACACCCTGGCGGCTATCCCCAGGATAGTGGCCCCCGTGGTGGCCGCCTTCATCATATCCCGGTTCGGGGGCATCAGCGTCGAAGGCATCAGACCTCTGTACTGGCTGGAGGCGGCGGGCCTCCTGATAGCGGCCCTCGTCATCTATAAATGGTTCAAGGACCCCGTCGCGGTTAGGGCGGAGCGGCGGAGCCTCTCCGAGGGTATCCGCAGGATCCTATCCGAGGGCGTCACCGTGAAGCGGTGGATCCTTTACCAGATGACGTCCATGCTCACCATGTACATGGCCTTCTACGTGCCCCTCTACGCTAGAGAGGTGAAGAACGCGGACCAGTACACCCTGGGGGCCATGGACACAGCCTTCTACGTGGTGGTGGTCCTGTGCTCGGTGCCCGGCGGCATCTTGGCAGACAGGATCGGCAAGAAGCGGCTCATCATGCTGGTAACCCCCCTATACAGCGCAGCCATGCTTCTCCTGGTGCGCGCCGACTCCAGCCCCCTCCTGATCCTGGCGGGCCTCATGAGCGGCTTCAACTTCGTGGCCGGGGTCACACAGGGCGCCATAAGCGTGGAGCTGGTGCCCCGAGACCTCCTGGGCAGCTGGTTCGGCCTCAACGGCCTCTTCAGGGGCCTGGTGAGCATGGCGTCCCCCGTCCTCGGGGGCGTCATCTGGAACAGCCTGGGCCCCCAGTACGTGTTCTACTTCCTGGCGGCGACCCAGATCCTTAAACTGGGCATACTGGCGACGGTGCCAGAGCCTGGACGAGGCTAGTCCCCTCGGAGGCCCATGGTCTTGAGGAGCTTTCTCATAAGGCTCCGCAGGTTCAGGTCCCTGTTTCCTGTGAGGCCGTTAGGGAAGAAGGCCGTGGCTGTGAGTAGGAAAGCCAGAGGCAGCAGCCCCTTCCAGGTCTCAGCTGCGAGCCCGAAGAAAATGAAGAACAGGTTCTTCAACGTGTTCTCGGCGAGAGCTATGAATATGCCCCCGATGATGGCCCCGTAGATGCTGTATAGGCCGCCGAGGACGGCGCCGCTCATGACGTTAACGATGAGGCCCTCAGTTCCCTCGATACCCATCCCCCTGTGTATTGTTATGATGCAACCGGCGAGGGCCGCCAGGGATCCGCTTACGAACCAGCTGGCGCAGTGAGCCCTGAAAGTGTTCACCCCTATGATGGCTGCGAGGCTCTCGTCCTCGCTTGTGGCCCGCAGGCTGAGGCCCAGTCTGGTCTTGGTCAGGAAGAGGTGGACGCCGACCACCAGTAGGAGGCTCATGAGGGGCCCCACCACGGTGATGCCCCTGTACCCGTTCCAGGTGAAGTCCAGGTAGCCTAGGCTGTAGTTTCTGGTCTGGGCACCAAGGGTGTACCTGGACCACCAATTGAAGATGTAGCAGAGAGACGGGATGACCTGGGCCACCACAAGGAAGGTGAGGGTCAGGGTGATGTCCTGGTAGCCCCTGCCCCGTTTGATGGGGCGCACGATACAGACGTAAAAGAACACGCCTATGGCTCCGCCGGCGAGAGCCGAGAACGGCCAGGTGAGGTAGGGGTTCAAGCCCACTATACGGGCGAGGTAGAAGCTCACTAAGGCGCCGATGCTGGCGTACCCCGTGTGGGCGAAGTTGGGGAACCCCTCCATCATGTAGGTGAAGGTGAACCCTATGCAGAGGATTATCATGAGGGCCACGTTCAGGAGGGTCTCGGCGTTCAGGAGGAGAGCCATTAACGGTGTGCTGGTCAGGGGGCTTAAAGCATTTTTGAGGGCCGAGGAACCTAGCTTGGGATCATGTTTTTTGTTACAAGCTACTAGTAATTTGGTGAAATCGTTATGCTGAGTGATGTTGAGAGGCAGGTGCTGGGCTACGTTGAGGCTCACAGGGACGAGATGGTGGCCTACCTGCAGAGGCTTGTACGGGTGGACACCCAGGTGCCGCCCGGCCACAACTACGACGTGGTCTGCGAAATGATGGCGGACAGGTTCAGCGAGCTGGGCTGCGATACCAGCATCCACGAGGCCACCGAGAAGTACATGAAGCTCTCAGGCGCCGGCTTCCTGGGCCTGGAGGGGCCGAGAAGCAACGTGGTGTCCGTCTACAGGGGCAGGGGCGGGGGCCCCACGCTGCACATCAGCGCCCACACCGACTGCGCCGCCATCCAGGAGAAGGGCTGGACCGTGAACCCACTGGGCGGCGAAGTCACCAGGGACACGCCCTACACTAGGAGCGTCTACGACAGGGGCGGCGGCTACATATGGGGCCGCGGCGTCGCCGACGACAAGGGGGAGATAGCCGCCATGACCATGGCCCTGCAGGCTATCCACTTGAACGACGTCAAGCTGGGGGGCGACCTCATCCTCACGGGCAACTGCGATGAGGAGATCGGGGGCGTTGCCGGCCTCGGCTACCTCATCAGGAAGGGTATTGTGAAGGCGGACATCGGCGTACAGCTGGACGGCGGCATGACGGGCATAGGCCTTGCAGCCCAGGGCCGGACCCGGTTCCTGCTTCGCACCAGGGGCGTCAGCTACCACGGCCAGGTGCCTATCCTGGGCGTCAACGCCATCGAGAAGATGAGCAAGCTCAACGTGGCCCTCAACGATTACTGGAGGAACGTGCTCCTCAGGCGCAGGGTGCCGGCCCCGGGCATCGACCTGGGGGACGCCCTAAGTGAGCGTGGCATAACGGACCTCACGGCCATGCTTAACATAGGCACCATCAAGGGCGGCGTCCAAGGCGCAACAGTCCCGGACACGTGCGAGGAGGAGGTCCTCAGGGGCATGGTGCCCGGGGAGACCTTCCAGCAGGTCCAGGACGAGTTCAAGGCGGTCCTGGACGGGGTGAAGGCCACGGACCCGGACCTGGTGTACGAGCTTGAGGTGGTCAACAGTCGGGAGGGTTACATGGTGCAGGCGGACGATCCTTACGCTTTGAGCTGCCGGGCTATCATCAGGGAGGCCGTGGGCAGAGAGCTGCCCTTCACGGGCACCCTGGCCAGCACGGACATGAACTACCAGGTGGTGGACGGGGGCATGCCCTGCGTCAACTTCGGGGTCGGAGGCCCCTACAGCAGAGGCCACAAGCAGGACGAGAACGCCAGCATCGACGAGATGGTGGAGTGCTGCAAGGCCGTGGCTCTCATCTTCATTAGGAAGCTGGGTGTCGCCCGGTAGCCCGTGTTAAATATCCCTCCCCCTAATATCTAGCCGTTGAACCCGGCCAAGCCGGGATGTGATGTGACAAGTATGGTTGTATTGGATGAGCCCATCAAGGGCGTTGTTGAGGTCAAGAACTACATCGACGGCGAGTGGGTGGAGTCGTCGTCTGATGAACACCGGATGGCCGTTAACCCGGCCACCATGAAGACCCTGGCCAAGGTGCCCATGGGGTCAGCGGAGGACGTGAAGGCCGCGGTGGACGCGGCCAGGGACGCGTTCCCCATGTGGAGGAGGACCACCCCCCTCACCCGCTCAAGGTACTTCTTCAGGCTCAAGGAGCTCTTGGAGCAGCACTTCGAGACCGTGAGCCGGGTCTGCACCATGGAGCACGGCAAGACCATAGACGAGAGCAGGGGTGAGGTGCGCCGCGGCATCGAGAACGCAGAGGTGGCCGCAGGCATCCCCAGCCTCATGATGGGGTACAACCTGGAGGACATCAGCACGGGCATCGACGAGATACTCATCAAGCAGCCCCTGGGTGTCTTCGCCTGCATAGCCCCCTTCAACTTCCCCTTCATGGTGCCCCTCTGGTTCATGCCTACGGCTGTGGCCACGGGCAACACCTACGTGGTGAAGCCCAGCCCCTGGACGCCCCTCAGCATGGTGAAGCTCATGGAGTTGGTGGATGAGGCCGGGTTCCCCCCGGGGGTCATCAACATGGTGCACGGGGACGTGGAGCCGGTCCAGGCCATCCTGGAGCACCCCGACGTCAAGGGAGTCAGCTTCGTGGGCTCGACGAAGATCGGCCGCGACGTCATCTACAAGGAGGCCGCGTCAAGGGGCAAGCGGGTGCAGGCCCAGTGTGGCGCCAAGAACTTCCTGGTGGTTATGCCCGACGCCGACGTGGACTCCACGGTTCCTGGGCTCCTGTCCAGCTTCTTCGGCAACGCGGGGCAGAGGTGCCTGGCGGGTGCCAACCTGGTGATGGTGGGCGATGACAAGAAGTTCATCGACGGCGTCCTGAACAAGATCCAGAAGGCAACTCAGGGCATCAGGGTCGGTTACGGCTTGGAGGAGGGGGTCCAGATGGGGCCCCTGCAGGCTGTGCCGAGGAAGAACAGGGTCCTGGGCTTCATCGAGGAGGGCGTCGAGGAGGGGGCTAAGCTGAAGCTGGACGGCAGGAAGTTTGACTGCGAAGGATATCCGAGGGACTGCTTCCTTGGGCCCAGCATCTTCCACGATGTCCAGCCCGACATGGCCATCGCCAAGGAGGAGATATTCGGGCCCGTCATGAGCGTCCTCCACGCACAAGACCTGGGTGAGGCCATAGAGATGGTGAACGGCAGCAGCTACGGCAACGCGGCCAGCGTCTTCACCGGCAGCGGAAAGACGGCCAGGAGGTTCCAGTACGAGGTGGAGTGCGGCAACATAGGCGTCAACATAGGCACGGCGGCCCCCATGGCGTTCTTTCCCTTCAGCGGCATGAAGGACAGCTTCTTCGGGGACCTCCACGGCCAGGGCAGGGACGCCGTGGACTTCTTCACCGAGGGCAAGGTCGTCATCCAGCGGTGGCCCTAGGTGATCAAGACCACAAGCCAACTCATTTCACTGCACGCGAAGCTGGAGGAGGAGGCAGCGGGGAAGCTCCGCGTCCTCGCCCTGCATCACACGGGGGCAGCCGAGGCCCTCAACAGGCTGGCTGACGAGAGCATGCAGCACAGGGACACGGTGACCCGGGTCTACCGTGAGGGGGTGACGGACGCCTTCGAGGTGGGGTACCTGTCCCAGCCGCTTAACGAGGGAGATTATACCGTCAAGGAGTTGAAGGGCCCGCTGAAAGAAGCCATAAGAACCGCTATTCTCAACGAGGACGCCGTCATAAGGTTCTGCTTGGACGCCTCAAGGGACGCTAACCAGCTCATACCCAGCCTGCCCCAGACGTTTCAGAGGCTGGCTAAGAGGAAAGAAAAGAGGAAGGCCCTGCTAGAGTCCCTCGTCTAGTGGGTCTCTTTGTCGGCGACCTTAAGCGCCTCGCCCAGTATCTGTATGCCCTCGTCTATCTCCTTCTCCGTGGCGATGAGGGGCGGCGCCACTATCAGCGTGTTGATGACGTTCACCACGTAGGCGCCCCGCTTCATGGCGTCGGCGCTCACCTTCTTCAGGGTGTTGGGCTCGAACTTTTCGCGCCTGGTGACGAAGGGCTCCTTGGTCTCACGGTTCTTCACCAGCTCCACGCCCCAGAACATACCCTTGCCCCTGACGTCCCCCACGGACGGGTGATCCTCCTTGAGCTCGTTCAGCTTCATGCCTAGGAACTCGCCTACCTTGGCGGCGTTCTCCACCACCCGTAGCCTCTCGTACTCGTCGATGGCGGCTACCGCGGCGGCGCATCCGAGGGGGTGCATGGCGTAGGTCTGGCCGTGGCTGAACAGGTTGCCTGGCTGGTCGAAGTGGTCCGCGATCTTCTTGGTGGTGATGGTGGCCCCCACGGGCAGGAAGGCTCCGCTGATGCCCTTGGCCACCGTCATGATGTCGGGCACCACGTCCCAGTGCTCCACGCAGAACATCTTGCCGGTGCGGCCGAAGCCCGCCATTACCTCGTCGTCCATGAGCAGCACCTCGTGCTCGTCGCATATCTCCCTGAGCCTGGGCACGTACTCGTCCGGCGGCACCAAGATGCCGTTGCTGCCGACGATGGGCTCTATTATCAAACCGGCCACGGTCTTGGGGCCCTCCATCCTGATGATCTCGTCGATGTACTCGGCGCATGTTATTCCGCAGCCCGGGTACTCCTTGCCGAAGGGACACCTGTAACAGTAGCAGTCCGGTGCCCGCACCACGCCGGGCATGCCCACCGCGTAGTGGTTCCTAGGGTCGCCTGTTAGGGCTATGGCCCCCGAGGTGGCGCCGTGGTAGCTCCTGTACCTGCTGATGAACTTGGTCTTCCGGGTGTAGAGGCGCGCGATCTGGACCGCGGCCTCGTTTGCCTCCGCTCCGCCTAGGGTTATGAAGCTTTTACAAAGGTCGCCGGGGGTGATCTCCGCCAGCTTCTTGCCCAGCAGGGCCGCCGGGACCGTCCCGAAGCTGGGCGCGGCGTAGCAGAGCTTCTCGGCCTGCTTGATCATTGCGTCTATGACGGCCCTGCTCTTGTGGCCCAGGTTGCTGCACATGAGCTGGCTCGAGAAGTCCAGGTACCTCTTCCCGTTGATGTCGGTGATGTAGCACCCTTCCCCGCTCTCGATGATGAGGGGGTTCCACGCGTTCTCGTATGTCCATGTGCCGTAGACGTACTTCTTCTCCATCTCAGCGTAGTCGACTTTGCTCATAGCTGTGTCTCGTGTGGCTGAGCATATAATGTTTAGGCTGCGTCCAGACCCAGTGGGCTTATGATGGAGTCCAATCCCCTAGATACCGTACCATGGTCTCATCGGTAG
>DATKWY010000277.1:0-3898 GCA_035529295.1 Candidatus Desulfaltia sp.
AAAGGGCCAGATGGCTAACCCGTAGAGGCGGACCAGGAACACGGAGGGGCCCGCCACACCGGCGGCGTGGATGCTGATCTTGTACCTTAGGGTGATGAGCATCATGGCGAGGCTGTTCACGAAGTAGCAGGCCATGAGGTAGACCATGCCTGGGGGAGCGCCCAGGAGACGTAGAGCCGCGGCGCCGAGAAGGTAGCTGGCCAGGGCCCCCAGGAAGGGTCTGGTCCTGTCCTCCCTGCTATCCACCATCATCTCGGACACTATCCCGCTCCTCTTCATGTACAGTATCAGGAGGATGGGCAGCACCCCCGAGAAGAACGCGGCGGCGACCATCAGCCCATAGCCGGGAGTAGGCTGGGCTCTCAGGTAGACGTAGAGGAACGTGCAAACCGCCAGGAACGGGGCGTTGAAGACGAGGGACACGGCCTTGGCCGTGCTCAGCCGCTTGGAGCCCACTCAGCCGACCACCTCGACCTCCAGCCTCTCGCCCCTCTTGTCGTACACGGCTACGGCTGACCTGTCGAAGGGAGGCCCAACGATCATCATGATGCGCCCGTAGAAGCCGTTAAAGTCCCCCGTTGAGGGGCTGAGGTTGCCAGAGGGGTGACTGTGAACCGTGCCCACTATGCTCAGGTCGATGGGCAGCATGTGTACCGGGAAGCTGGCGAAGCCCCTGCCCCCCACGCCCATAGGGGGGAAAAGGGTCTCCGTGACCTTGATGTCTCCGCCGGCCCTCTCGCCCCTGAGGAGCATTATCATCTCCCGGGGGTGGGCACCCACGGCTAGCTCCATAATCCCCCCCAGCACCGCCTCAGGAACCCTGACCCTCATACCCCTATGAATGGGCCGGGTGTTAAATAAAGCCGTGGCATCCCTTGAACCATGATCAGGACCGTCCTCATGGACTATGATAGCACCATCCACGACATGGACGGCGTAATGGAGAGAAGCCTGGACGGCGTCCTGGGCTACAGCGGGGAGGAACTGTACAGGATCTGGGTGTACGACGTCCACAGGGCCCTAATCCACACCAGGCACCTGGACCGCCACGACGACGCCATGTTCCACTGCAGGCTCCTCTTCGACCAGCTCAGGCTCCCCTTCGACAAGACCGCGGCCGAGGAGATCTGCACAAAGTTCGAGGAGGCCAACGAGAAGGCCCAGGCCGACCCCATATACTACCCTGACGTCATCCCCGCGCTGGACACGCTCAAGGAGATGGGGGTCACTATCTGCTTGAGCACGGGCTTCGGGGCCGAGAGGAAGGCCGAGACCTTGGAGAAGCGGACAGGGAAAAGCTATTTCACTGAGACCTTCAGCGAGCCGAAGCTGGGGCTCCTCAAGACGGAGCCAGAGTACTACAGGAAGGCCCTGAGTATTCTGGGGGTGAAGCCCCGGGAGACCGTGAGCGTGGGGGATACGCCCCTCAGCGACATAAGGCCGGCCAAGCTGGTGGGCATCTGGACCATCTGGGTGAACAGGAACATGGAGGAGAAGCCGTCGAACCCTGAGCAGACCCCGGACTACGAGACAAGGAATCTGAAGGAAGCCGCGAGGATCATCAGGGACATAGGCTAGAGGAGGCCGGGCTCGTACTCCTCCAGCTCGCCTGAGGCCAGGTTCACCACCACCTTGGCCAGCATGATGGGTGGCTGCCCCCGGAGGCGGAGGTTGTATATCGCAACGTACTTGTCCTTCTTCATGGGGTAAGGCATGGCCCCCACCACCTCTAAACTAAGCAGGTCGTCGCCGTAGAGCCTCTCAAGGTTATCCGACACCACACGCTTTATCGTGTCCTTTGGCATTTCCATGACACCATATTGGTTATAATCAATATTGTTTAACCTTTTCCTCATTTATCGATACTCATCAATTTAAACTATGATGTTAACATATTCATTTCATCCAGATGTTTTTAATATATTTAACATAACTTTTTTCAGTGTTCACTTCCAACATACACTTGTTAACACCCTGTTTTACATCAGAGCACCCATCATTAATAGGTTACAGTAATATAGATCATTGGTATAGATCATCTAAGAAGCTGCATGGACCCTGAGACCATCAAAGTGCTGAACTTTCTCATGACGTGGCTCATGATGATGGCCCCCATGATAAAGTGGTGGGCCAAGACCGTCCTGGTACGATAGCTCACCTAGGCTTGCAGACTATCTCCCGGATTCTTGTGTCGAAGAACCTGTGAGTGTTAGCGGGTAACAGCACCACGGCCGTGTCGGCTCCCCCGCCGCTACCCCCCACGGCCACACACTCCTCGTCTGTCCGTATGAGGCCGGCGTCCGCCGCCATGCAGGCTATCTCGCAGCCTACCTTCACCCCCTGGCTGAGGAGCCGCAGGGTGTTGGCTATGATCTCGTCCACCTGGATGGCCCCGAACTTGTTCTTCACGGCCCTTCCCAGGCCCCCGAAGGCGTGGAGGTGGTAGAAGACCTTGGCTCCGTTGTCCTCCATCTTCCTCAGGTGCTCAGGGTTCATCCTGGCCTGGTTGGGTTCCTGGAACCCCATCATGCCTGCGGAGACCACCAGGTTATACCCCTTGAATGTCTCTGATGCCTGGGCGCCCGTGTAGCCCGTGTAGCTGGCCACCACGATGTTCCTGATGCCCAGCTGGTCGGCTCGCAGCTTCGCCAGCCTCAGCGTCTCCTCGGTGTTCTCCCTGCCGGGTTTATCGAAGTAGACTGTCTCCCACTTCTGGTTCATGAGTTAAATGAATGGTTCTGGGGAGATAAATGGTTGGGGCTAGTCCCAGGGGATGACTATGTACTTCATGAGCTCCTCGCTGCCCAGGCCCTGCACCTTACCCCAGGCCAGGCCGACAAGGTTGTCTTTCTCGATCTCGCTGTAGACGAGGAACGCCAGTATCACGTTGAACCCGAACTCGTCGCCGGCCCGGGCCTTGCTGGCCGTCTCGTACTTGCCCTTCCTCACCATGGCGCGCACCAGGGCGATGTCCCCCGTCTTGATGGGCTCCATGACGCCCCTGTATGGCTCCTTGAGGCCGTCGATGGCCTGGCCCAGGCTCTCCGACTCTATGACGTTCTGGAGGGTCTCCAGATCAACGTTGTAGGTGACGGGGAATATCTCCCCCAGGTCTACGTCCTTCCTGCCTCGGCGTTTGAGGGCTACAAGAATGTTCTCCACGTCTGTCTCGAACTTTGCCAGGCTGTCCACTATGTGCTGGTTTTTCTTCGGCAGCCCCTTCCCCAGGCTCAGGGTCCTCTTGGCGTATACATGGTTGAGGGTGAGCTCCAGGGGCCACAGGGCGTCCAGTTCCTTGTATATCTCCAGCTTCTCAACAAGCTCCCCGTAGGGGGTCCCCTCCAGGCGGACCAGGGCCGTCTCCAGGCTGTCCGCCTGTATGAGTCCGTCGTAGCTGTCTATCAGGTAGGGGGTGATGGGTATGAGGGCGTCCCTTATCTCCTCCTCGGGGGACTCGGTGAACTTGCCTCTGAGGATGCGTTTGAGGTTCACCACCTCGAAGCGGAGGTCGAAGTAGGCGCGTAGGAACTCCCCCATCTTCGTGGGGGTGATCTTGACGATGCTCTCTATGCGCTCCGTGAACTTCTGTATGAACACCTTCTCCAGGCTGATGGCCAGCTTGTCGTCCATCTGGACCTGCACCTCCCCGTAGGGGGTCTCCTTGAGCCGGGTCAGGAACTCCAGGATGTCGGGGGCCTCAGCAAGCCGCCTCACCTGCTCCTTGTCCAGAAGGTCGGCGATCCTGGCGTGGGTCCTAAGCACCGCGTAGGTGGTGCCCAGCTTCATCTTCTCGATGCCTTAGCACCTCCTATGAGCTTCGTCCTCACAAGCTCCTCCATGCTCTCCTCGTCCAGCTTGTCCTCTATGAACTTGATGATGGCCTTCATGTCCGGTATTA
>DATKWY010000278.1:0-9823 GCA_035529295.1 Candidatus Desulfaltia sp.
AACCGGAAACGGACGCCCCGCGCCAAAAGGAGCCCGGGAAACACGCCTTATCGATCCCATTCTATGCAAAAACGCTGTTCATACCATACAAAAACACGGCACATTCATCACATCAAGCACAGGGCAACGATGGTCGATATGCAAAAAGGGTAGGAGGTATCATCTAATGGCGAATATTTCTATCATTCGGGATCACCCGCACACCGATGAGACACCTGAGCACCTCCGGATAAATTGACGTGAAAAAAGGTAGGGGGTATCATTTTATGGCTGTTTTTTCAGTCATAAAACGAGTTAACTCATCCCGCGAGGCCATGACCCGAAGCACATGTGCAAAAAAGGTAGGGGGTCGATTTTAGGCGGAGAAAACCTCCTAACGTAAGGGTCTCAGCCGCCGAGACCCGAACCGAGGATGACCACAACCATAACAAGAAGAAGGCATACCGGCCGAAACTTGAGACCCCCCGAAAGAAGCCAAGAGCCTCAGCCTAGATCAAAGAGAAGAAAAAACCGCCATGAATAGGCTGCCTCAAACCCATACGCCTCTCAGGCTGTTGAGCATCGCCTCGCTCCCGACCCGCCTCACCTCCGCCAGCCCCAGACCCACATCCGTCACCGCGGGGGCGACCTTAGGCTCGTAGCTTCCGTCGGGCAGCCGCGCCTCCAGCCCGTCCTTCAGGCTCGTCACCGAGACCGTCTGCGGCGGCCCGTAGCCCACCTAGGCGCGGCCCGGCACCCGGACCTGGGCCGTGAAAACCGGGTTCTAGCTGTGGGCCAGGACGCTTGAGGCAACGTACCCGGCATAGTCCACATCGGTGATGGTCTTGTCCGCCGCCGCGTACGCGTAATCTATAGGCCGACTCGTACAAAGCTTAAATTCACATCCCCTCAACCAATTAAGACGTGAGGCGCCCCCAGAAATCGAGTCCCGGAGCCTCCGAGCAGCCTGGAGAGAAGCTCAACGCCGTCATCGAGGGCGGGGACCTGGCGTGGTGGGAGATGGAGCACCCGTCAGGGAGAGTCACCTACAGCGACAAGAAGGTGACCATGCTAGGCTACGCCCCAGAGGAGTTCAAGGCGGAGCACTACAGGGACTTCGTCGACCAGCTACACCCGGAGGACCAGGAGACGGCCATGGAGGCCATGCGCCGCCACCTCTCAGGAGACGCGCCCAGGTACGAGGTGGACTACCGGATCAGGGCCAAGGGGGGCGAGTGGCTCTGGTTCCACGACACCGGCACGGTCACCCAGCGGGGCCCGGAAGGCGAACCCCTGAGGGTCACCGGCGTAGTCATCGACATCACGGCCAGGAAGAGCTACGAGCACAAGCTAGAGGCCCTCCACACCTACGCCAACAGGCTGGGTGAGACCTCCACGGTCCAGGAAGTGGCTGAGATGACTCTGGAGGCCATCACCAATATCCTCGGATTAACCGCAGGCGTCTACATGGCGGTGGATGAAGGCCGCCTAAGGCCCGTGTGCAGCGTGGGCGTAGACTTGAGTTTGGTGTCTGCGTTACCCCTCGAAGGAAGAGGCATCACGGTGAGGGCGGCGAGGACCGGGGAGGCCCAGCTTGTGCACGACACTCGTCTCGATCCTGACTACCTTCAGGACATGGATGCCGCTATCCGCCTCTCGGAGCTGGACGTCCCAATTAAGGTGGCCGGAAAAACCGTCGCCGTCATAAACCTGGAGGACCGCCGCCCGAACGCCTACACGGAGGAGGACCGGAGGCTGATAGAGATATACTCTCAGCACGTGGCCAGCGCCCTCCAGAGGATAACCCATCAGGCTAGGGAGAAGCGGATAAACGCCAGGCTCCACGCCCTAAACAGGAACGCCGGAAGCCTCAGCAAGGCCAAGACCCTGGACCAGGTCTACGACCACGCCATAAGCATACTCCGGGACGACTTCGGGTACAGGTGGGCCGGCATCGCTCTCGTCGAGGGGGACATAGTAAGGTATGTACGGCACATGGCGGTGAAACTGGGGCCAGACGACTACCTGAGCCTGGACGGCAAAGGAGTGACCGTTAGGGCCGTAAAGACGGGGGAGACCCAGCTGGTGTCCGACGCCCGCTTGAACCCCGACTACGTTAAACTGATACAGGTGGGAGAGCCCTTCCTCTCCGAGCTGGCCGTCCCCGTGTGGGTGGAAGGGCAGGTTCACGCCGTGGTAAACCTGGAGGAGCACACCGTGGACGCCTTCGCCGAGGAGGACAGAGACATGGTGGAGCTTCTAGCCCTTCACATGGGCACCGCCATCACCCTCATCAACGAAAGGCAGAGACGCGCAGAGCAGCAGACAGCCCAGGTACGGGAGCTCCTGGAGGGTGTCCAGAGGATAAACAGCATGGTCCGCCACGACCTGAAAGGCCCCCTCAGTACCATAAAGAACGCGGCCTACCTCATCAGGGACAGCCCCAAGGACATGGACGAGTACCTCACCATAATCAACAGAAGCGTAGACTACGCCGTTAACATCCTGGAGGACATGAGGAACATCGCCGTCACACCGGTCATCCAGAGGACCATGGACAACCTGGTGGACCTCCTGGACCAGAGCCTGAGCGCAGCCGGCGTCCCCCCCGACATTACCGTGGTGAAGCAGTACGAGTCCCCCTTCATAGCCGTGAGCGTGGACGCCACCAGCCTGCGCCGGGTCTTCGACAACCTGATAAAGAACGCCGTCGAGGCCACACAGGGTGAGGGGACACTGACCCTCACCGTTAGCCAGACAGACCACGAGGTCGAGGTCACCGTAGCCGACACAGGAATGGGGATACCCCCCGAGGTGCTGAAGGAGATATTCAGGCCCTTTTACACCACCAAGCCCACGGGCACAGGGCTGGGGCTCAGCATATGCAAGCGCATCGTGGAGCTCCACGGCGGCACCATCACAGTCGATTCCAGGGTGGGGACGGGCTCCGTCTTCACCGTCCGGCTGCCCAAGTCGACGGAGGCACAGTAGCTTCCCGACTCCATTATCACATATCTCCCATCAATGGGGGTTGAGTGGACGCCACGGGGAAAAAGGGAGTCCACTTTCATATAGTTATTATAAACACTGCAGACTCAGATACTGAGAGAAAAAAATGTCAGGCCATCTCCCCAGCGCCGTCAGCCCCATCATTAGAGTACTCCTCATCGACGACAACGTTGACAAACTCAAAATAACCAAGGCCTTCATGGAGAGGGCTGACCCCACCCTCATCGTCGACACAGAGGCATCACCCCGCAGAGCCATCGCCTCCGTAAAAGGGAAGCACTACGACGCCATAGTCACGGACTACCACATGCCCGAGATGGATGGCTTAACCCTCACCCGTAGGGTCAGGGAGACGGAGAAGGTGCCCATCATCCTTTACACCGGGAAGGGCAGCGAGGAGGTGGCCGAGGCCGCCTTCAAGGCGGGCGTCAACGACTACGTGATGCTGGAGGCGTCACCGGCCCACTACCAGGTCCTGGTCAACAGGGTGAGGCACCTGGTGGAGCGACACCGCGTTGAGGAGGTATACCGCGCCGTCGTCGAAGGCAGCATGGACGCCTTCTCCATCACCGTAGGAAACACAATCGTATACGTCAACCAGGCAATGGCTCAGCTCGTCGGAGTAAAGAGCCCTGAAGACCTCGAAGGCAAAGAACTCAAGGAGTGGGTGCCGAACCTTGACGACGAACACTTGAAATGGGCCGATTATGTGAGACAAAAAGGAGAGAGAAAGCCTGAAGTCTTTGAGACGAAGATTAGAAGGGTTGACGGCGAGACCCGCCTCGTCGAGGCCTCCTTAAGTGTAACAAACTACTATGGGCGTACCGCCGTTCTCGCTTTCGTAAGAGACGTAACTGAGAAAAGGGCCATGGAAGAAGCCCAGCGACGTGAACGAGAGCGCCTTGAGAGCCTCCGACGCCACTCCGTGAAGCTCAACTCAGCGGTGACAGTGGAGGAGATCGCGGACATCGCCCTAAGCATCATGGACGAGGTCATGGACGTAGAGCTATCATCTTTCATGGTGGAGGAGGATGGTGAGCTCATCACCCTCCAAGTAAGAGGCCCCACCATGTCCCCTATTCATCTACCATTAAACGGGCCAGGAATAACGGTCCAATCCTTCAACGAGAAGCGGACCGTCGTAGTCAAAGACACAAGGCTTGAACCTGCCTTCGTGAAAGGATCCACCGACAGCCTGAGCGAGCTGGCCACTCCTATAATGGTAAATGGCGAGGTCGTAGGCGTGTTTAATATGGAGAGCCTGGGGATAGACCACTTCAACGAGAGCCACATGGTCCTAGCGGAGATACTAGCTCAGCACGTGGCCTCGGCCCTAGATAGGCTGAGGAAGGAGGAGGAGAGGATACAAGCCACGGTGGAGGCGGAGGAGTCCAGGGTCAGGGCCCAGCAGTCTGAGGAGATGGAGAAGATGAAAACCCGGTTCATCTCCACGGCCACCCACGAGCTGAGGACGCCCCTCACCTCCATCAAGGGCTACTTGGAGCTGATCCGGAGCCGCATGGAGAGGCTGAGTGAAGCCGAGGGCTTCATGGAGATAGGGCAGATGCTGGTCGTCGTCTCCAGGAACGCTGACCGGCTGGAGGAGCTTATCAACGACCTCCTGGATGTGCAGCGCCTCACCGAGGGAAGGATTCAGCTAGTCCCTGCGAGGTACATGATGGACGAGTTTCTGCAGCAGGTCAACGAGGAGCTTGCCCCAACGTTGAAGAGGAGAAACCAGAGCCTTCACATCACATCCAGCGTCGACTCTCTCGTCTTCGGCAAGCTGCGCTTCATACAGGTCCTCCAGAACCTCCTGCTCAACGCCTCAAAGTTCGGCCCGGAGGGCTCAACCATAAGGCTGTCCGTGGAGAAGCTGAACGGATACGTGCGGTTCAGCGTCACGGATGACGGCATCGGCCTAGCCCCCGAGGACATACCCAGGCTCTTCAGCCCCTTCCCCAACATAGACAAGCCCGGCTTCTACGAGGGCACAGGGCTGGGGCTCAGCATCTGCAAGGGCATAGTGGAGCTCCACGGCGGAGAGATATGGGCCGAGTCACCCGGCCCAGGCAAGGGCTCCACCTTCGCCTTCACCATACCCTACAAAGCAGATGTCAATACTTGACGCTGCGCCCATAAAAAAACACTAAATATCGTATACTGGAGCAAATCATGTGGCCAACATTCTGGCAGTCGACGACGAGGAAGACATACCGGGCCTAGCCGAGACAACCCTGAACGAAGCCGGGCACAACGTGACAACGGCTCAAGACGGTGAGATGTCTCCGCCTAGGCTAGCCTTACATGAAAACTGGGGTCTCACACCCATACGCTCCTCAGGCTGTTGAGCCCCGCCTCGTACCGCATGCGCCTCAGCGCCGCCAGGCTCAGGCCCACGTCGGTTACGGCAGGCGCCACCTTAGGCTCGTAGGAGCCGTCCGGCAGCCGGGAGGCGGCCAGGTCAAGGTCGCATACGTATCCACTCCCCGGCGTGTACCTGTGCTGGGCCCTGACTATCTGGAAGCTCCGCGCCTCCAGGTCGTCCTTGAGGCTGGTTACCGTCACTGTCTGGGGAGGCCTGTACCCAAGCTGGGCGCGGCCCGGGACCCGGACCCGGGCCGTGACAACCGGGTTTTTCCTGTGGGCCAGGATGTTGGACGCGACATACCCGGCGTAGTCCACATCGGTGATGGTCTTATCCACCACCCGTAGCGTCCGCTTACCGTAAGCAGCCTGGCTCGTGTGGTCGCTGGCCGCACCCACCTTCTCGTCCCGGACGAACCTGAGGTTGTCGATGAGGAACCCACCGGTCCCCACCTGAGACGAGTGCACCGCCTTGACCTGGACGTTGGCTATGACGCTTCCCGGGTTCCCCGTCTTGCTCATGGAGGCCAGGTCCACCGTGTACTCGTGCCAGGCAGCGGCGCCCTGGGGCGTTATCCCCGTCTCTTCATAGTAGTCGGTGACCCAGAGCCAGCCGCCCCTCCAGATGCGCACCTCCAGGTTGTCGATGCTCAGACCAGAGCTGTACTTCAACTGGAACTTGAGCGAGTCGAAGCCGGCCACGTCCAGGTCCGGGAACTCCACCCGCATACGGTAGTATGAGCCCGGGTTGGTGGTGTTGAAATGGACGCTAGCCGAGCCCGCCACCTTGTCGCCGGTGTCGCTCTGAGGATAGCCGCCGTCCGTGGGGTCCGGGCTGCTCCACCCCTCCACAGACTCGGTTAACGCGTCGCCGTCCGAGGGCTGCGTCTCCTCCTCGAACACGATGACCCGGACATCGTTCGCTAATCTGGGGCTGCCCTTGATGGACTCCTTGACCTGGATGTCCAGGATGTTGGGGGTACCCCCGCCGCTCCCATCCGTGACGCCATAGGGGCACGCGAAGGCCCCGTACCTCTTGAACCGCAGCGCCCCGCCCGGGTCAACCCAGAAGTTGGCCCCAGACTCGCCTGAGGCGAAGGTGGCGGTCTCCGCCAGCTTCTCCAGCAGCGACCAGACGCCCTCCTGGTGGAACCTGTTGACAATGGCGCGGTTGGTGGTGTCTTTATCCTGGTACAGCTCAGGCGACTCGTCCAGCACGTCATCCACGATGGTGCTGATCTGGGTCGCCGAGGCATACTCCTTGGAGAAGGTGCGCTCCAGCAGGATCTCCCCCAGGTCCTCACAAACCAGCTGCACCAGCGGGTTATCCGGCTCACCCAGGGCCACCCTGTCGATGACGCGGGCCGTGATGAGCTTGTACACCAGGCTCTCGGAGGCCGCGGCCAGGTACACCATCACGATGGCCCCGGCCCCTACCCAGGCGGCTCCGCTCAGGGGCTCCTGCACGTACAGCCTCTTAACCTCAGCCGACGTCAGGGCCCGGCTGGCCACCAGCGCCTCGTCCACGTAGCAGGTCGTGTAGCTGGTGTAGCCGCCAGCAGTGTGGACACAGCCCCAGGTGAGGTCGTAGGCGTCCAGGGTGATGGCCCCCAGGGTGCCCGTGGCGCCGCCGTCCAAGTCGCCGTCCACGTAGAGCTCCACCTTGTCTGAGCCCGGGTTCACCACCCCCACGATGAAGTGCCAGGCGCCATCCGCGACGGTCTTCAGGCTGGTGCACTGGAGGACGTTGGCCGCGTCGTCCTTCACGTAGAGCCTGAGTTTGTCGCTGCTCCAGTTGAACTGTATCCGGTTCCAGTCGGCCCCCACTGTCTTCCCGAAGCCGCACACAACCCCCGGGGCCCCGGCTGAGGCCTTAACCCAGAACGCTATGGTGAGGGCGCCCGCGGCGGCCAGGGCCACCTTGTATCCCGTCTCCAGCCTGCAGCTGCTGGCCGCCAGGAAGTAGAGGCAGTACCCGTACCGGCCTCCGCTGTTCCAGGTGGCGTTGACGATGTCACTCTGGTGCCTGTTCCTGCTCAGGTCGTAAGCCTTCGTCCCCAGGTTCTCGTCCAGCGTGTACCGGCGCTGGGTCACTCCCAGCAGCGGGTCGTTGAGCATGGTGAGCCTGAGCCCGGAGACCGCGGTGGTGGTCACCAGGTCCGCCACCAGCTCCTCCACCTCAGCCGGCACCAGTGGAGGATGCTTCAGGATGCAGGCGTAGTCGTAGTCGATGATGGCTTGGGCGTAGGGCTGGCTGCTCCGGGCGTACAGCTTCAAGTACTTGACGGTCTTACCGGCTGTCAGCTGCAGCATCCTGGCCTCAAAGTCGGTTGGCCCATCAACCCAGCCTGATGAGGTCGTGGCGGCGTCGGTGTACTCCACCTCCACCCTGTACTGGGGGCTGGTGCCCCGGCCTCTGAGCCTCACCCGGAAGATGGGGTAAGTGGACCCACCCAGGCCGAGGCCGCTGACGTCGCGCCTCCACCCGCAGCCGTTCACCGTGGCGCCCTCCGTCACCGTCATGACGGCGTAGTCGCCGGAGATGTCGTTGGCGTTCACAAAGCTCTCGGAGGCCGCGCTCTGAAACTTGACCCAGAGGCCGCTTCTGAAGCAGTCGTCTAGGAACCCGGGCTCCTCGTAGACCTCCACACGGCACTGAGCCCAGCTGGGAGTCGGCACCTAGCTGCCCCTCCTCATGCGCTCCTCGAGGCGCGGCCCCAGCTCCCTGAGCCACTGGTCCACTTCGAGGCCGCTGGACGGCTGACGCTCGAAGGTGACGAAGATGGGGCCCAGGTGAGTCTGAGAAGCCGGGACCACGTACTCGCCCCGGTGCAGCAGGTAGAGGCCTGTGCTGGCCACGGGGCCGCCCACCTGCATGCTCTGAATCCGGCTGTAGACCAGGGCGCCGGCAGCTATGGCTAGAGGGATAAGCCACCACTGGCCTGAGAGAGTGGTGAGGATGGCCTGGGCGGCTGAGGCGGCGGCGGTGCTCTCCCGGAGACGCCTGGTGAGGCTCGTCAGGTTGCTGACTACATGGATCATGCTCATGAAGCTGGTGAGAAGCATCACCGGGTTCAGATCGTTTATCGCCCTGCTCGTCTGGGTCACCGCCAGCCTGGTCGAGTTGAGGGTCCGCAGAGTCATGGCCATGGTGGCCATGGTGCCCCCGCCCTGAGCCTGGACGCCCTGGAGGGCAGCCGAAGCCTGGCTGGCGCTCGCAGCAGCAGAATTAGCCGAGGCCGCGGCCTCCCCCAGCCCCGTCACCTGGACGTTGTACTCAAGGTCAACCCTGTCCGCCACTACCTCACCCCCGCCGCCCTCTGCATGATCTCGCTCCCCGTGCTCAGCCTACCAGCCAGGACTCCCTGGAGCAGGAAGGGCCGGGCGGGCATCCTGCTGGTGCCGTCGTGGACGTGCCGCGCATAGTCCACCTCCCAGCCCGTGAGAGGGTTCACGTAGCCCCCGCCGCCTGCCACCAGCCTGGCGGAGAGGAGGCTGGGGCGCTCGACCCTTATGGAGCCGCGTAGTGCCCCGGTGTGGACGGGGCAGAAGGCGCGGGCGAACTCCAGCATCACTGGGAGCTCCAGGGCCATGTCCGCGGCCTCCTCCAGGCTCTGCGGGATAAGCGATAGCTCTGTGCCCAGGTCCTCCAGCCGCAGCGTCTTAGATACCTTCACCTTGCTCCCCTCCTGAGCCTGTTCAGCTCCTCCTCAAGCCTCCTCCTCTCCCTGTCCTGGACGCCGGCCACCGCCTCCAGGTAGACGCCCAGCCTCTCCACGAAGCCAGCCGGCTGAGTCATGAGCTCACCGTGGGTCCACCCCATGGCGGCGCAGAGGGCCACGTCCTCCGTCAGTGGGCTCGGCTTCCCTCGCTTCACAGCCTCCACTATTTTTTTCGCTCTTCAACCGTAACACCGTTGATCCTCTGGGCGAAGCTGATCATCTCCTCCACCAGCTCAGGCGGCTCCAGGCCGTGCAGCGTCTCCACGGTGATGGGCATCGGCTGCCCGGCCTCGTCCACCAGGTCCCACCCGACGAGGCACTGCGTCAGCATCAGATCGTTGAGAGCCCACGGGTCCACGTCGGGCTGTAGCTCCCCAGCCTCTGACCGAGCCCACGTGGTGGCCTCACGCAGGGCCTTCTGCTTCATACCGTAGGTCCACGTCCTGAAGGCCAGCTTATGGCCCCTGATCATTGTCTCGTGTCTCATGGCTCATCACGTGAAGTTGTGCTCCAGGTAGCCTCCGGTGAACTCGACGCGGCACGCGATCAGGTCCTCGGGCTTGATGATGGGGTCCACCAGCCTCATCTTGCCCTTGCTGAACGTCAGGTACTTGCTGTTGGGCAGCATCAGCTTCAGGTAGAGCTCCGTCTGGTTGACCAGGTAACCCAGGTACGTCCCATCCTGCAGATTCATGGTGAGCCTGGCGTCGCAGAGGATCTCCATCTCCTCCAGCCCCTGAAGCTGC
>DATKWY010000279.1:0-9382 GCA_035529295.1 Candidatus Desulfaltia sp.
TTCGTAAGGGAAGAGATACTGACGCTCATCGAGTAAACCTTACCCCTTATCTCTTCAAACACCATTCATCTGTGAGCAGCATGAGGTTCAGCGTCACCTCGGACATGTTCAACTACAGCTTCAAGCCCAGGATGGAGGAGAAGCTGAGCCTCTTCAGGGAGTACGGCTTCGAGTACCTCCACTGGTGCGACAACTGGAACGACGACGTGCTCTACACTAGGGAAGAGATGAAACAATACGCCGGGCTCATCGCGGACGCGGGCCTCACATGCCTCGACGTCCACGGCACTGCGACCCAGACTGCGAGAATCGACTCGGCGGACGATCGGGCTCATAGACAGTACGTGAAGCTCCTACGGAACAGGGTGGAATTCTGCTCAGCCGTAGGCGGCGACTCCGTGGTTGTACACCCTCCCCAATACCATGAGCCCGAACTGGAGACGCGGCTGAACCGGGCCCTCGAGACACTGCGCCAGGCCGAGAAGCTGTGCGTGGAGAATGGCGTCACACTGGCCTTGGAGAACTGCTACTTGGACGACCACAGAGTGCTTCAACGCCTCCTCGACGAGCAACCGCCAGAGCTACTAGGCTTCTGCTACGACTCGGGCCACGCCAACATCCATGGCAACTTCAGGCAGTTAAACCCCTTCAGAGAAAGACTCCTCGTGACCCACCTCCACGACAACCGGGGCGACGCTGACAGCCATCAGCCCCCTGGCTGGGGGACCATAGACTGGGGCGTGGTCGTCAGGTGGCTGGAGGGCCACGGAAAGCCCCTGAACCTGGAGGTAACCCACAACCCGGAGCAATTCACAGGCGACCCGCGGGGCTTCCTGGAGGCGACCCGCGACTCCCTTAAACACCTGGCCCGCTAGACGCTGTTAAGCCAGTAGCTCACCGACAGGTAGGCAAGGGTGTACACGGCCAGGAACCCCGCGTAGGGCAGCGTCTCACTGGTGAAGGCGAAGAAGAGGCCCAGCGCGCAGAGGACGCCCAGCAGAGCCTCGATCCCATTGAACCGCTTAAGGGACCCGTAGCTCCTGCGCCCCAGGCTCACCAGCCGCCCCTTTACGTCGTACTTGGGCACCCTCTCGAAGACGCCCCCCTCCTGGAGCATGCCCTCCAAGATGTTTATGGCGCACACCGCGGATATCCCGTGGCCCATCAGGGCCAGGAGCCCTATGTAGGGGAGCTTGCCTCTGAAGCTGATACCCTGCCTGCTGAGGGCCGTGTAGTAGTAGACCCCAGTGGAGAGGGTGCACACGGTGAACATGACGCCGAACCTGGGGTCTTTTATCACCTGGCCGAAGAGGGTGCTGGGCAGGAAGCCCGTCAGGAACATGGCGTTGTAGCCTAGGAGGACGACGCCCATGAGCGCCGTCATGAACATGAGGAGGCTGATGCTGTAGTTGGTGAGCTGCATGGTGGCCTGGAACTTCTGGAAGGCCGTCAGCCACGGGGTCCCGTAGACTCTGCCCAGCAGCTTCCGGGCGCACTGGATGCTGCCCTTGGCCCACCTGGCCTGCTGCACCCTGAAGGAGTACAGGTCCACGGGCACCAACCCGGGCACCACCACGTCCCGGAGGTAGACCCCCCGGTACCCTGCCAACTGAACCCGCACCGCCAGGTCCATGTCCTCGCTGAGAGTGTCCCAGCTCCAGCCCCCCGCCGCCTCCATGGCCTTGACATTGAAGACGCCGGCCGAGCCGTTGAAGCTCATGAGGAACCCCAGGCTGTACCTGCCGGCCTGGTCCACCATGTGATGGGCGTCCAGGGCTATGGCGATGGCCTCAGTGAACTTGTTCATCGTCCTGTTCAGGTGGCCCCACCGGGCCTGCACGAAGCCCACCGAGGGGTCGGCCTCAAGGTGGGGTATGGTCCGCTCCAGGAAGTCAGGATCCGGCAGGAAGTCGGCGTCGAAGAGGGCCATGTATTCACCCTTTGACTGGCTGAAGGCGTTCACTAGGGCCCCCGCCTTGTAGCCCTGGCGCTCCTCCCTTCTCACTGCCCTGATGTTGTATCCCTGGGACCTGTACCAATCCACGGACGCGTCCACGATCCCCCGGGTGTCGTCGGTGCTGTCGTCCAGCACCAGCACCTCCAACCTGTCCCTGGGCCAGCTGAAGCCGCACACCGCCTCAATAAGCCCCTCCACCACGGTGCCCTCATTGTAGACCGGGAGCTGCACAGTCACATTGGGGTGCCTCTTCATGGGCGGCGCCTCCGGCGCCCTGTACCTGCTGGACCCATAGGCCAGGAGGAGGCAGTTGTAGCCGAAGGGGAGCAGCAGAAAGCTGAACATGAAGTAGAGGAAAACCACCAGTTCACCGATCACGGCCGCGCCCCATTTTTCATATTCAGGAACCGACTTATAGAGGTTCCCAAACCCCATAAACCCGTATCCGCCACATGTATCCATGGTAATTGTTGACGCAGAGGAACGGTTCCTTCAGAGGGTAGACTGCCTAGAGAAATACATGACGAGCCACATCCAGGGCATGGTCAGGATACCCAGCGAGAACCCCCCGGGTGACGAATCCAAGGTAGCCGGCTACGTTGGTGAGGCTCTCACCGTCCTCGGCCTCAAGGTGGAGCACGTGGAGCCCATGCGGGGCAGGGTGAACACACTGGGGGTGTTGAGAGGCGCCGGCGGCGGCCACGGGCTCCTCTGGAACGGCCACATCGACACCGTGCCCCTGGGCAACCTAGACAACTGGACAGTGGATCCCCTGGGCGGCGAGGTGAAGGACGGCAGGGTCTGGGGCAGAGGGAGCGGCGACATGAAGGGCGCTGTAGCCTCCGCCATGACCGCGGTCAAGGCCCTCCAGGACGCCGGCGTCAGGCTGAGGGGCGACCTCCACATCCACGCCGTGGCCGACGAGGAGTTCTTCGGACGCTACGGCACCCAGCATCTATGCGAGAAAGGCTACGTCCGCGGCGTGGAGGCAGCCATCGTGGGGGAGGCCTCCACCAGGGACGGTAGAATCATGGCCAGGCCAGCCGTCAGGGGCAGGACCCTGGTCAACATCCGGGTCAAAGGTAAATCAGCCCACAGCAGCAGGCCCCAGATGGGGGTCAACGCGGTCCTCAAGATGAGCAAGGTGCTCCTAGCCATAGACGGGGCCGAGTTCAGGTTCCCCCGGCACGGGCTGCTGCCGGACCCCACCATCGCGCCGGGCACCACCATCCGGGGCGGCACCAAGGACAACATGGTGCCCGAGGACTGTGAGGCCGTGTGCGACGTCCGCACCGTCCCCGGCATGAGCCCCGAGGGCGTCGTGGAGGACATCAGGGCCATCGTGCGCGTCCTGGCCAGCAGGGACCCGGACCTCCACGCCACGGTAACAGCGCCCCTGAGCAAGCCCCCCAGCGAGATACCCGTCACCCACCCCCTCTACAGGGCCGCAGCCGAGGCCACCGTGAAGGCGGTGGGCTACGAGCTGGAGCCCCTGGGCGCCGAGGGCAGCAACGACACCAGCCACATCACAAACATCGCAGGAGTCCCCGCCATGGCCTTCGGGCCAGGCGGAGGCAACGCCCACGCCCCGGACGAGTGGGCCGACATCCAGACCCACCTGGACTTTGCCAAGATATACGGGCTCATGATGATGAGCCTCTGCGGCGTCCAGGAGTAGCCCCTTTATAGGGTGTGAAGCGGAGACTGATCCGATATGGTCGACGCGGTGGATGAGCGGATACTGAGGCTGCTGGAGGAGAACAGCCGCGCCACATACGTGGAGATAGGGCAGCAGGTGGGCCTCAGCGAGGGCGCCGTCAGGAACCGGGTGCAGGCCCTGGTGGCGTCGGGCGTCATCAAACGCTTCACCATCGAGAAGGCCTCCGGCGTCGGCGTCAGGGCCCTCATCATGATCGCCGTCAGCCCCACGATCCCCACATACGAGGTCTCCCAGAGAGTGCACCAGCTCAACGGCGTGGAGCGCATCTACGAGGTCACGGGCGAGTACGATATAGTCTTGGTGAGCAGCAGCCACAACATCGACGGCATAAACAGAGTCATCGAGGAGATCAGGAAGATACCCGGCGTCGAGAAGACCAACACAATAATAGTGCTGAGGACCCTCTGACACACGCCATCGATGATCAGGCCCGGCTCAGACGCTAACCCTAAAACCGTGAGCCCCAACAGATTAGACGTGAAGATATACTTCGCGGGCAGCATCAGAGGCGAGAAGCCGGACCCGGGCTGGTTCAAGACACTGATAACACTCATCTCTAGACACGGAAAGGTCCTAACAGAGCACAGCTTCGATTACAGTCCCGAGGACGAGGCGCGTCTCGACGACCAGCGGATATACGAAAGGGACATGGCGTGGCTCAGGGAGGCCGACGCCGTGGTGGCCGAGGTCACGGCACCCAGCCTGGGCGTGGGCTACGAGGTGGCCAAAGCCGAGGAGTGGGGTAAACCTACGCTTCTCCTCTACAGGGAAAAGCCGGGCAGAAAGCCCTCCGCCATGCTGAACGGTAACCGTAACCTCCGCCTCTTCAAATACGTGGAAGAGAAGGACGCAATTAGAGCTGTGGACGAGTTCCTGGCGGCTCTCATGGTCTCGTATAAATAGGCCTCAGCAGATACATTGAGACTGACAGTGGGTGAAAGGCTCCTTGGAGAAAGAACTGGCCGATACACACAGGAAGCTCTTCGGTAGCGGCGAAGTGACGATCCACAAAGCCTCGGGCCGAGTGAACCTCATCGGAGAGCACACCGACTACAACGACGGATACGTGCTACCCACCCCCATAGACCGGCACATCTACGTCGCCTCCTCTCCCAGAAGCGACAGCAGGGTGGTGGCCCACGCCCTGGACCTGGAGGACAAGGCCGAGTTCAACCTGAGATCAATGAAGAGGAGCCCTGAGCACCCGTGGAGCAACTACGTCATGGGAGTCGCCCAGAAGCTCATCGAGGAAGGCCACACGCTCAGAGGCGCCGACATGGTCATCGGGGGCGACGTGCCCCTGGGGGCCGGGCTCAGCAGCTCCGCCGCCCTACTGGTGGCCTCCCTCCGGGCCTTCCAAGCCATGAACGGCATAGCCCTGGACCCCGTGGAGGCGGCACATCTTGCGAAGAGGGCCGAGAACGAGTTCGTGGGGGTCCAGTGCGGCGTCATGGACCAGTTCGTGGCCAGCCTGGGGGAGCACGGTAAGGCCCTGTTCATCGACTGTAGGACTAATGAGCACCGACACGTGGCCCTGCCCCGCGACTACAGGGTGGTCATAGTCAACACCATGAACAGCAGGGACCTGGCTTCCTCCGCATACAACGAGAGGAGGCAGCAGTGCACGGACGCGGTCCAGATACTCAGCGCGCACGACCCCACGATCAAGGCCCTCAGGGATGTATCCCCAGAGACTCTGGTGAAGCACTGGGGCGAGCTACCGCCCCTAACCCGGATGCGCGCCCGCCACGTGGTCACCGAGAACCAGAGGGTGCTGGAGTCCATTGAGCTGCTGGAGGACGGCGACGTGAACGGCTTCGGGGACCTCATGTACGACAGCCACGAGAGCCTCCAGAACGACTACGAGGTGAGCTGCAGGGAACTGGACGTCCTGGTGGACGCCACGCAGGACATGAGGAGCGTCGCAGGCGCACGGATGACGGGAGCCGGCTTCGGAGGCTGCACCGTGAACCTTGTGGAGGAAAGCTACGTGGACAGGTTCACCGAGCTGATTAAGGAGAAGTACCTCAGTTCAACGGCTAAGCTGGCCGAGGTCTACCTGGCCTGAGGTCTCTGAACTATCTCCACCACGTAGCCCTCAGGGTCCTCGCAGAAGAAGACCCTGCCCTCTACTTTCCTCAGCTCCACCTCACTGGTTCTCATCTTCACCCCAGCGTCCCTCAGCCTCCCGTATAGGCCCCAGATGTCCTCGCCGTCCTTCAGGCCGAGGCACAGGATCACGGGTTTGTCCTCCGCTGCCCTGAGGTACCCTTTCCCATCCTGTACGACTCCAATGGTGTAACCTGGGCGGACATGGTATAGGGTGGTCCAGCTGGATTCAGCCTCCTCCTCCAGACCAAGAAGATCCCCGTAGAAGCCCCGGGCAGCCCCCATGTCCTCGTAGTAGATGAACGTGTAGGCCCGGTCGAAGCTCATCCCCAGTAACGCTCCACGTACTCGGTGGCCTTCATGAACTCCACGTCGGGGAACTTCTGGATGTACTCCATGATGCCGTTGAGGCACAGGAGCCTGGAGGGCCTGCCCGTGACCTGGGGGTGCATGGTGAGGCAGAACAGGCTTCTGTCCCTGTACCTGGCGTCGAACTCTATTGTCCACGTGTCCACGGTGTCCTTCACCGTGGCGCCCCAGTCGTAGTAGAAGGTCCAGTCGTCCAGGTTGTAGGCAACCGGTATCTCCAGGAGCTTAGAGACGCGGCCGTTGATGACGTTGTAGAAGCACTCCTCGGCGCCCATGCAGTCGCTGTTCCACAGGAAACCCAGCTCCTCTAGGAGCCTATGGGTCCGTTCAGACGGCCTCCACCTGGGCGTCCGGTGGCCCACGATCCTTTTACCGTAGAACTCCTCTAGGATCTCTCTACTCTTCAATATGCCCTGACGCTCCTCCTCGGGATCCAAGGCGTTGTACCCTCGGTGGGTGTACCCGTGGCAAGCCACCTCGTGGCCCCTGGACACGATCTCCTCCACAGCCTCAGGGTAACGCTCAGCGGTGAGGCCCACGACGCAGAAGGTGGCCTTGACCTCGTTCTCGTCCAGCAGGTCCAGTATCCGGTACACCCCCTTACGGGGCCCGTAGCCTCCCTGGGTGACCCAGTAAGGGACCCCGGGATGCATCTCCTCGAAGGCGGTCTCCCCATCCAGGTCGAAGGTGAGTAGAACAGGGAAAGGCTTGGAGTCAGACATGGAGAATAGGTTGAGGCGGCTGCTAAAAGGTCTACTGGGATGCCTGCCTCTTGGCCATGTACTCGGCGTCTGCCTTGTCCCGGCTCAAGGGCACGCAGATGACGTACTGGGGCTTCACGTCCAGCACGTTGGGGCTGTCCGCGGCCAGGAAGCTCACAGCCGTGTCCGCCCCCCTGTGGCTGCCGGCGACGCTTATCACATGCTCACCGGCCTGGACCAGGCCCGCGTCACAGGCCTTGGCCACTATCTCCACATTAACCTTCACCTTCATGGCGATGAGGGTCTGGGTGATGAAGCTCATGGGGCTGTGGCCCAGCCTCTGCCGCTGCCTGATGGTGTTGGTGAGAACATCGGTGCCCAGGTTCACCACACCCCCCAGCTCCTCGATCCTTTGCCAGTTCTCGGGCTTGAACTGCTGGACGCCGGCCGCCGGGAACCCCATCTGGTGGCCCACCACGATGACCTGGACGCCGCCGCCCTTGAAGAGCTCAGCTGCCTTGACTCCTGTGTCGCCGCTGGTGCTGGCTACCAGCACCTTCTTCACGCCAAGCTCTCTAGCCGCCTGAAGCGCTGCTTTCAGGGTAGCCTCCGTGTGCTCGGCCCCACCCTCCTCGTAGTAGACTGTCTCACGTATGATCATAGAACCAGAAAGGTGTTCACCGCAGCCGATTTAAAGCTTAACGGCAGGCTGCGCCAAGCGGCCATGCATAACGCTAAAGCCGTGAAGTCCACCTACCCACTGGTATCCATGGTTGACCTCAACGTTGTACGGGAGAGGATGAGCAGCAGCATAATCTCTGACGTCCTGGACGGCATGGGGCTCAGAGGACAGGCCATGGCCGTGGACGTGAGGCCCCTCAGCGAGGACATGTCCACGGTGGGCACGGCCTTCACAATGCTCATGGCGGACCAGTACGACGAGGGCAAGGACACCTTCACCCTCCAGTTCCAGGCCATCGACAGCCTAGGCAAGGATGACGTCATGGTTATCTGTAGCAACGGCAGCGACCGCGCCGCCCTCTGGGGCGAGCTGCTCTCGACGGCTGCCACGTACCGGGGCGCAGCCGGCGCAGTCATCGACGGACTAGCCAGGGACGTGAGCCTCATCAAGAAGATGGGGTTCCCCGTGTTCTGCAGGGGGATCGCGCCCATAAGCAGCAAAGGCAGGGTCATAGCCGTGGACTATAACTGCCCCGTCGTGGTGGGCGGGGTCAAGGTGCATCCGGGGGACATTGTGGTGGCTGACTTGGACGGCGTCATAGTGGTGCCGAAGGACCAGGCCGAGGAAGCCGTGAAGAGGGCTCTCGACGTGGTCAGCAGGGAGTCCATGACCAGGGAGGAGCTGAGGAAGGGCGCCGGCCTCAGCGACGTCTACAAGAAGTACGGCACCGTGTAGCTCCCCGTGGTTACAGTTATAATGAGATGAGTGAAAAGATGTGTGAGGTACCTGCTTGGTCTCCAGGGCGTCCCTCCTGAAGGGCGTAGCTGAGATAATAGTGCACATCGAGAGGAGCCACCCCACAAGGGTAGCCATAGACGGCGTGGACTCGGCGGGGAAGACCGTCTTCGCCGACGAGCTTAAACCCCTCATCGAGGAGCACGGGAGGGAAGTCATCAGGGCCTCCGTGGACGGCTTCCACAACCCCCGGGCCGCCAGGTACCAGAGGGGGCGCCTCAGCCCAGAGGGCTACTACATTGACAGCTTCAACTACAGGGCGCTTCTCGACAGTCTCCTCCTGCCTCTGGGTCCTGGCGGAAACCTGGAGTACAGGGACGCTATCTTCGACCACATCGAGGACCTACCCATCAGGGGGCCTGCGAAGAAGGCCCGCCCCGACGCTGTACTCCTCTTCGACGGCGTCTTCCTCCTGCGCCCCGAGCTGGTGGACCTTTGGGACCTTAAGATATACCTGGACGTCTCTTACGATGAGATGATGGCCAGGGGGGTGAAGAGGGCCGGGGGCGACACGGAGACCGAGGGGCTATACACTCAGAGGTATATGCCCGGCCAGAAGCTGTATCAACTCCACTCCGCGCCCAAGAGGAAAGCGGATCTGGTGATCGACAACAACAACCCCCTGAACCCGCGGGCCACCCACATAAACCCAAACCTCTAATACCGAATACCCGGGAGCCGAGGTATTACTCCAATAATACCGGCCGTAATACTATGGTAGGCCCACGAAGTTTAGTAGCCTGAGTATTACGCCCCCCAGCAACACCGCAACCGCGATCTCCGTCAAGCTGATGATGGCGGCGTTCTTCGCACCGAACTCCTTCACCAGTGCCGCGATGGTGCTGATGCAGGGCACGTAAACCATCACCACGAAGGCGAACACGAACATCTGCACGGGGGAAAGGAAGCTGGCGAAATCCGTTGAACCCATCAAGGACCCCAAGAGGATGAGGGTTAGCTCCTTCCTGAGGACGCCGAAGATGAGGACCACCCCGGCAGCCGCGGGCAGGCCCAGCCACCCCACGGTGACGGGGCTCAGCGCCCCCTCC
>DATKWY010000280.1:0-2050 GCA_035529295.1 Candidatus Desulfaltia sp.
CACCTGGACGTCCTCGGGGTCGTCGCCCATGTAGTAGACCACGAGCCGGGTCCCCTGCCAGATCACGGTGGGCCAGACGCTGCCCTCCGTCTTGACGAAGTACTTTCTCATGAAGGTATCTGTAAAATATATATCAGTATAGGGGATAACATTGGGTGTGTAACAATTGTGCGTGCAAAATGTTTGTAACAATTGTTAGAACAATTTATAAAATCCCTGGCCCATCCTCTCAATGAGGCAAAATGAGCTTAGACGGGCTCCACGAGAGGCTCAAGGCCTTCGGCTTCACCAGGCAGGAGGCCGAGACCTACGTCTTCCTTACAGCCATGGGGCCCACCCCCGCCAGGGTGGTATCCCGCCGCTTCAACATAAACAGGATGAAGGCCTACCGGATCCTCAAGGATCTGGAGGACCGGGGCCTCATCCAGCGCATAGTGGGGCGCCCCGTCCGGTTCGCGGCCACCCCCCCTGAGGAGGTGCTGCGGCGCAGCATAGAGGTGGCCAAGCAGACTCTCTCCGGCCTTGAGGGAGACGAGAAGCTGGTCCTGGAGGAGCTGGCCAGGATCAGGGGCCAGGAGCAGGACGTGGCCGAGGAGCCCCGCTTCAGGATATACCAGGGCAGGCAGCAGGTCTACGATTTCCTGGGCCAGATGGGGGACCGGGTCGAGATGGAGATGAACCTGGTCACCACCTCCCTGGACCTGCTTCGCCTCTCCCTGTGGGGTGTGGACGACAGGCTCATCGAGCTGTCCGGGAGCGGCCGAAGGGTCCGGCTCCTCGTGCCCGTCGACGAGTCCAACATAGGTGAGGTGGAGAAGCTCGCGGGCCACTTCGAGGTCAGGCACATATCCATGGAGACGCCCATGCGGTTCGCCCTGGTGGACGACAAGGAGATACTCACCTCGGTGGCCATGGACGACTCCATGAGCATGACCACAGACGACGACACGGCCCTCTGGACCAACGCCCCCAGCTTCATCTCGGCCATCAAGATATTCTACGACTCCCTGTGGGCCCTGGCACCCGACGCCGAGACCTTGATAACCAGCATGAGGACGGGGGTGGAGCCCCAGGAGTTCAGGGCCCTCAGGGACTGGAACGAGTACGTCTCAGCCTTCACTTCCATGATCAGGGGCAGCAGCAGATCGGTTGACATCCTCGTCAGCAGGACCCAGGACCTGCCTGTGGGGTTCCGGGAGCTGGAGAAGCTTCTCCTCGGCAAGGAGGTCAGGGTGGTTACCAGCGTTGATGAGAGCGCCAGCGACGACGTGGCGCTGGTCGCCTCCGCCCACAGCCTCAGGCACAACCAGGCGGAGACCGACCTCACACTGCTGGTGGTGGACGGCCGAGAGTGCCTCCTGGCCACGTCGGACTGGGAGTCCATGGGCCAGGCCGTTTGGTCGAACCTGGAGCCCTACGTGGGCACCATGTCCCTGGTCTTCGGCGACTACTGGAGGAACGGCAAGCCCGCCCAGCTACGCCTCATGGAGCTGTCGGCTCTGCACAACATCGCGGAGATCACCGAGACTCTAAAGGAGGTCTTCACCGGCCACGGGTGGTCCGCGGACATCCCCGGGTATCTGGTGGGCTCATCCGGGGCGACCTACGGGTTCACCATGTCGGCCACGGATCAGGGCTCCGGCAGGAGGCTGGGCCTGAACCTAGCCATGGGGGACGACGCCTTCAAGACGGTCATAGAGATGAGCGCCAGGAAGCTGGACTTGGCCGCCACCCTGGTCCTGGCCTCCATCAAGCCCTACAGCGAGGAGATACTGAGGCTGGGCGCACTGTACGGGGTCACCCTCATCCAGGCGGACGACTCAGGGAGCCTGGCCCAGGACGTTCTGAGGCACCTGAAGGTCACCGGGTGAGGCCTCTCCCCATAAGATAATAATTTAAACTAAAACAACCATTTAGAACCAATGCACCCCGAGGACTTCTCCAGCTACTTTGCCAATATTCAGACCAACAGCCACGACATCCTGTTCTACGACTCCTATGAAACCAAGAACAGGATAGCGTACAGCTACCTGGCCGCCGGGCTCCGCCG
>DATKWY010000281.1:0-2230 GCA_035529295.1 Candidatus Desulfaltia sp.
AACACCATGATCACTGTTGAACGGGTGCTTATAACGCGTTTCCCTGCCTACGCCTCTCTCATCTTCTCCACGAAGCTCACTAGGTACTCCACAGTCTTCTCGTAGAGCTGTCTCCCTTTCTCTGCTGAGCCTCGCGTAGGGTCCCCCATGAAGCCGCTGGGCTCCACCTCCTCGGCCCTGTAGTAGACGCTCTGGGGGTGGCCTTCGAACACGTGGGTGCCGTAGCTTCTGGTCTCCAGGCCCTCCAGCGGCTGGTTCAGGGGCTTGAGTTCGGCTCTGCTCATGTCCACCAGCTCTGGGTACAGGTGCAGCATCACCGATGTGACGGGTTCGCCGCCGTGGCCCATCCTGAGGGCTGGGCCCCAGAAGTCCTTGGGGATCATCTGGGTCACGACGCCCCAGACGTGGATGACGGCGCAGAGGGCCCCCGCTTCCTCTCTGAGCCTGTAGGAGACTTCTCTGAGGGCGGGGAGGTTGTCGCCTCCGTGGGCGCTGAAGAAGATTATCTTCCTGAAGCCACTCTTAGCTAGGCCTAGGCAGGCCTCGTAGACGTAGCGGCTCAGGGTCTCCATGCTCACCGTCATGGTGCCGGGGAAGTGCTTGTAGGGCTCGGACACACCGAAGGGGATCACCGGAGTGACGGGCACCCGGGTCCTCTCCCCCACGTCCCTGGCCGCGGCCTCTGCTAGCAGGTAGCAGCAGCCCACGGGTTTGTGGGCGCCGTGGGGCTCCATGCTGCCCAGGGGCACTATGACGGTGTCGGCGGCCTCCTCTTTCATGGTGATCCAGCTCTTATGGTGCAGGTAGAATGACAATGGTCGTCGTTTGAGGGTCCGCGCCTCGGTTTATAGAACTTGTGAGGCTACCGGAGCCGCCTGCCGCTCACCCGGTTGAAGAGCCTGATGAGGTTGCCGCTCCTGAGGAGCCTGTGGAACTGTTCGCCGCGCTCCGTCTTGGTGTAATAGTAGTTGCGGCCGTCCCTGCGCTCGGCCAGCACCTTCTCGGGGAGCATGAAGTCCTCCACCCACTTCTTGAACTGGGCATCATTACCCAGCACCTTGATGAGGTCCCACTTGGTGGCCTCGCCGCGCTCCTCCACCGTGTCCAGTAGCTCCAGGGCTATCACGTCTGGGGTGCGGCGTACACTCAACCTGCTCACTTTTTCAGCTTCTTGCGGAGATCGAAGAGCCTGCTGTACCTGCTCCTCAGCTCTATGTACTTGTGGATGTTGAAGAGTCCTACGATGAAGTTGGAGCCCGGCGCGACGATCATCGCCAGTATGAAGAGGGGGTCGTCGACGTTGCCGTAGCGGAGGCCGATGAAGAGGACGTATATGCCGAGGGCTATGACCAGGACCCCGGCGGCCCCCACATATGTGACGCCTGAAAGCAGGTCACCCACCAGGGTCTCGGAGTCATCTATTATGCCATCCAGGATGGTGTTCCAGTTGACCAGCTCCTCGTCCACATCTTTCGCCATGTTTATCAGGGGTTCAGTGACCGATGACGTTAAAACCGTTGTTCTGAAACTAGAGCCGCGACTATTGCCTATTACCTGATGCTCTGGGTGGCTTCGAAAACCATCAAGGCGTTCAGCCTGGTCCCGCTGGTCTCCCTGATGGGCATCATGAGGCCGTAGACCCTGACGGTCTGGTTGAACCGGAACATGGCGATGGGCTGCCCGGTTCCGCAGATGGGTATGTAGTAGAGGTAGCCCTCGTGGCTGGCCAGGGGGACCTCCTCGACCACTTTGTCCTCGTCGTCGAGTATCTTGTAGGAGATCATCAAGTCGGTTGGATTTGATTTTCTCCCACTGGACTTGTAGAAGGAGTACGGAGTCAAGTCGAAGTGCTTCCTCGAAAGGATGCCACGGTACCACTTCCCCATATCGGAGAACTCTATCCGCTCTACCTCAAGCACCTTCAATGCTACGCTCCGGTAATCCTTAATCTCCGTTGTGTTGCCCGTGATCTTGACGGGCTTGGTGCCCCAGTACCCCCACACGGGGTCGTTCCTGCTATATTTGGGGTGAATCCTGTAGAATCCTCCGCTGCTGTTGGTCAGGATGTACGTCCCCACGTACTCGGCGGACACTGGGTCTATGACGTCCAGGCTTAGAACCTTGGGGCCTGACGGGTCCGCGCCCCAGTCGTGGAGAGGGTCGTCCTCCTGGTCTATTAGCCCCTCGTACACTCCGCTGAGATCACCCGTTGATGTGATCCAGGGCGTGG
>DATKWY010000282.1:0-4083 GCA_035529295.1 Candidatus Desulfaltia sp.
TGGAGGCCTACGCCTCGGAGGACGAGGACCTGAGCGTGGCCGACCATCTCAGCCGCTTCATGGACCCAGGCCGGCTGAGCCGGGCCGAGAAGATCAAGGACTCGGAGCTCAGGGTGACGTACAGCGGTGACGACGCCATAAGGGCCAGGCTGAGGGACTACGGCATCGAGGTGGACCTTGATCGCCAGGTGGTCAAGCACGACTGCGACGACTGGAGGAAGGGCGCGGGCAGCAAACGCATGTGCAAGCACCTGGGGAAGCTTTTCCTGTCGCTGCCCCCGGGCCAGGCCAAGAGGGTCCTGACTCTCATCTGGGACGACGTGGACGGCTGGGTCTTCGAGGAGTAGCTACAGGGCTGGGACGCCTAGTTTGCCCAGGAGGGTCTCCACCTTCTTCTTCTCGTGGCCCTTGAGGCCGCCGTCCAGCATGGCTGCCTCAGCCCCGGGGCTCTTATCCAGCATCTGCGTCACAAGCTCCTCCGTGAGGAGGGGTATGGAGTACTTGGCGGCCATGTGGCCGAAGGCGTACTCGCTCATCTTGACGCTGAAGGTGGGGCAGTAGTGGCCTCCGCCGAATCCAATGACCACGGGGGCCTCTCCAGCGTCGTCCATGCCCCCCAGGATGCAGTCCACCAGGTAGCCGCAGACCTCCACGTTCCTCCACTGGGCCTCCCTGCTGCCCACCTCGGCGAAGAACATGGGGACCCTGAACTGGGTGGGGCTGTGGTGGGTGGCCTCCAGGCTCACCTGGAACTTTGATGGTGGGTCCTCCTGTAGCCTCAGGTAGACGTCCCGCAGGGGGTTGGGGGCCGTGGCCTGGAGCTCGTAGTGGCGGCCACCGTACATGGCTTTACCGAAGTTACCTGTGGGGTGGACAGTGAGGCTGGACTTTCCGCTCTCGGCCCAGTGTCTACTGGCCACCACTATGTAGTCCAGGTCGTGTTCCTCGGCCATCGCATCGTAGTCAGTTGGATAGGGGTTAGGCTCCGCGGGGGTCTTGTAGCGCTCCTCAGGCACTATGAGGGGCTCCACGGCGAACAGGATGCTGTCACCCCTCCGGTACACATTGGGGGCCTCGGTCTCCCTGAAGCCCCTCTCCCTGAATATGCTCAGCATGGTCTGGCCTGCGGGGTCGGACAGAGACAACGTTATTCCTTTGACCATGGTGGCACCTGGACGCATTGAAGGCGCCTCAACCGCCTATAACTGTTTAGGGAAGTGGGATGGTGCCCACGACGCGGAGGTTGCCTCCGTTCAGGTACATGACGGTGGCCCTGTCGCCGGGGGCGTAGGCCAGGGGCCTGTCCAGGGCCATGGATATGTGGCCGTTACGGGCCTCTGTGACCTTGGCCGAGTTGAACTGGAGCCCGTTTCCCACGTGGACCGCCATTCCGCTGGTCACAGGGTTGGCCCAGTACTTCACCTGCCTCAGCTCCCCTGCGATGGCGCTGGTCTGGGTGACGGCGGGGTCGCTGGTGAGCATCAGGCCCCTTTCTAGGTCCGAGGCCTCTATGTTCTTGAGGGCTAGCCCGACCCTGTCGCCCAGCTCCGCGGTCTCGTGGTCCTCGTCGTTCTTCTGGATGCTGCGGATCTGGGCGGTCTTGGATGTGGGGCTGGCGAGGAGCTTGTCGTGGTGGTGGATCTGGCCGGCCCTGACCACGCCCAGGGCAACGGCTCCGACGCCCCGGACGTTGAAGTAGTGGTCCACCACCACTGTGCCGGTCTCGGAAGGCAGCCCCGCGGGGGTTCTCTCAGCCTCGGCCATCATGTGCTCCCGCAGGCGGGGCAGGTCGTCCTCCATCACCGTGTACTTCTCCGTGACGGTGGCCCTGGTGAACCGTTTCAGCTGGTCCGCTGTGATATAGTTACGGGGCACGATGATGCCGCTCCCGACTCCTAGGCAGTCCAGCATGACTATGGTCTCCCCGAAGGCCGGGTTAATCTGGTCTACCACCAGTATGGCGTAGTCGGCGAAGCTGGCCGCGTAGAAGAGGGACGCCAGCTTCTCGGGGTACTTGGACGCCTCTATGAGGGTGAGGGTGGCGTCCCCCCTCTTGGCGTTGTACAGGGTCACATCTGACTCTGTGCCCTTCTTTCCCAGCTCCCTGCTGTACCCCGGGCTGCCTAGGACGGCCACGTTGAGGTTGGGCATGACACCGCATGGATGGGGGAGAGGAATATACGGGTTTCTGTTCATCTCCTGCTGCGGCGCCGTTATTCCTATAGTGCATGGGTAATTATGGGTAGCTGTAACTGGGGAATAACTTAAATCTGGGTTTCACTGAAGGCTTCGAGTGTCCACCATAATAAGCTCAGACATCGGCAGCCTACCCCCGAGGACGAGCACCGACACCCTGTGGTCCGGAGCCAGAAAGGCTCAGAGCATCATCCCTCTCCTGGGCGTGGGGGACGAGGACTACCGGGTTTTCCAGGGCGAGGTGGTCACGGCCTTCACAGATAAGCTGGTGGCCGGCGTTGATGTGCCCAACTACCCCCAGTTCAGGGACATGAACACCATGTACTTGGCCCTCATGGAGGGCTTCGAGAAGACCAGCGGGGGCCTCATGGCCGTGAAGACCGTGCAGGCCAAGCCGGGTGCCTCGATCCCGGAGGTGGACGCCATAAAGCGGGGCGCCACGAAGATCAGGGACGCCTCAGGTGCGGACAGGGTCAGGGTCAAGGTCTGCGTCACGGGGCCCTACACATTGGCCAGCTTCTTCCAGCATAAGACGCCAGGCCTCATCGAGGAGCTTGGCCGCGCCCTCGGCGACATCCTGGACCGGTCCCTGTTCAGCAACAGGTCGGCCGAGGTGGCCCACGTCTGTGTGGACGAGCCTGTGCTGGGTTTCATGAACGACCCGCTGCTGGACTACGGGTCGGAGGGCAGGGAGACGCTGAGAAGGGCCTGGGACCATGTGTGCGGCGTGGCCTCGTCCATGGGCGTGGACACCAGCATGCACCTCCACGACACCTCGGAGAACCTGTTCTGGGAGGTAGAGCACCTGGGCTCCGTCATGAGCCACGTGGGGGACCCCCTCTACACCCAGGACTCTGTGAAGAGGAGGCTGGAGGAGACCGACAAGATGCTTTGGGCCACCGTGGGAGTCACCCAGTTCGACAGCCTCATTGGTGCATACTACGCTGAGCGGGGCTTCGCCGGCAACATGCCCGAGAAGATCGGTGAGACCTGGACGGGCATCAGGGGCGGCTCCGTAGACCCCTACTTGTTCCTGGAGGAGCCCGCCCGCATGAGGGGGCGCCTGGAGGAGATTACGGGGTTCTTCGGGGCCGAGCGCATCTCCTACGCTTCCCCCGAGTGCGGCCTCAGCAGCTTCCCCAGCTACGAAGTAGCTCTGGAGTGCCTGAGGAGAACCTCTGAGGCCATAGACGGCTTCAGGGGTAGCATGGGTGGGTAGGGTTTATACAGTACACGCCTGCCCCATTATGTGATAAATATGGGCAGGATCGATAAGGGCGCCAAGTGCAGCGTGAAGGGCTGCGGAGAGGACGCTGTGCGGTCCCTGGACGTGGGTAAGGTGAAGGGCGCGGGGCTGGACGTGGACGCCGCCAAGCGTGCCTATCTCTGCAAGGAGCACTACAAGGAGTTCAAGAAGGGTAACAGGAAGGACGCCCAGATAGAGAAGTGGCGCCACGGCATAACTTAGCATGCACAGATGAGAGTATAAAATTTCATGTAAAAGTTTAAATTAATTTTAGTTGAGTAAAAACCCATGGTCTCATGGTCAGATGCCTTCGGAAAAGCTATAAAAACTGTGTTAATGTCCTTAGGGTTCATCATCCTCGGGGTTGTAATAATAGTGATCGGGATAGCGGCGGGGACGTCATCAGGGTATTATTACACAGATTACAACTACATGGTAATTATACCCACGTTCATCATGGGCATTTTAATGATATATCTGGGTGGCCTTGCATCAATATTCAAGATAATTGGAGATATGTTAGAGGAAGAAAAATCTAGGACATATTATATAAAACAGAAGGAAGGTTAGCCCACAAACTTGGGCCTGTCCTGAAGGTATACCGGCATCGGCAGCGGCCTGTAGGGCTTGCCCTCGGTCTC
>DATKWY010000283.1:0-5506 GCA_035529295.1 Candidatus Desulfaltia sp.
CATACATTGAAGGTGGGTTTCCCCGCTATTAAGCTGAATCGTAATTGGGATAAACGTGTGGCCTGCATTATGTCTTGGAATGGAAGAAGCCTTCAGGAGAGTAGCTGACAACCTTGAAGCCATGAGGGAGAGCCTGGCTGACCCAGCCGCGGCCCAGAGCCGCCTCAAGGAGTCGTTTCAGGAGGACTACAGGACAACCGAGTATGGAGCGGAGTTTAACTGGGACTGCGCTTCAGCAGCCTCCTATCGTGACCTTGAGCCCTGGCTGGGGAAGGTGAGGCAGGGCGACCACGGGGCGCTTCTCTCCGAGGCGCCCATCACCTGGGTGATGACCCGGGGCACCACGGGGTCCTCCAAGGTGGTGCCCGTCACCCCTAAGCACATGGACCACCTAGTGAGAGGCGGCTCCAGGGCCGTCCTCAGCTTCGCCGTGACCCACGGAGGCTTGGAGACCCTAGTGGGCGGTGTCCTCAACCTCCAATTTCCCAGTAATATGAGGGTGATGGAGGATGAGGGCCGCGAGGTGGTGTACGGGTTCAGCTCCGGCACCTACGCTAAGCTGAACCCCATGATGGCCGGGCTCAGGCTGGTCCCCAGGCAGGAGGAGATCGACGCCCTGGAGACGGGGCTCAGCGCGGAGGATTGGGAGAGGCGGTACGAGTACATCTACCAGAAGGCGAAGGACGAGGAGATAGTGACGGTTATGGGGGTGGCCCCCGTGCAGACCGGGTTCGCCCGCTACGTCAAGAGGCGCCACGGCGTGTATCCCAGGGGCCTCTGGAGGCTGAACGTGGTGTACACCACCAGCGTGGCTAAAATCCAGTCCAAGTACGCTTCTATCCTCAGTAACATGTACGGGAGGGTACCTGTGGTGGAGATGTACACGGCCACGGAGGGCGCCTTCGGCCAGCAGATAGACGAACTGCCCTACTGGGTGCCCAACTACGACCTCTACGTTTTCGAGGTTGCGACCCGCGGAGGAGTGAAGCCGCTGCACGAACTCAGGCGGGGTGAGTGGGGGCGCCTCATAGTGTCAACGCCCATGTTCCCGCGGTACTTGATAGGAGACCTGGTTGAGGCCGCTGGTAAGAACTACTTCAGGGTATTCGGCAGGGACAGGCCTCTGACTGTGCTGGAGCATGTGCTCTTCAGGGCCGTCTTCGGCTGGCTTCTCTAGGGCTTGGGGTTCCGGTCCCGGACCATGAGGGCCCTGAGGACCAGTACCGCACCGAGGCCTATGATGAAGAAGGGCCATAGGTCCCGGATGTTGTATACGATCCCCGCTCCTAGGAGAGCCACGAAGCCGCCGCCAACAATGTAGCTGAAGCCCTGGTCGAGGACTCCGGTCTTGCTGTAAGCCCACAGGCCTCTCAGTATGAGTATGACGCCCAGCCCCAGGAGGAAGACGCCGCCCATGTCGGCCCACGGGTAGTAGCCCAGGTTCCTGAGGGCGAAGCTGATCCCAAGCCACACTACGACGAGACCGCCCACCAGTGCTCCTGCCTGGTCGTCCTCCCGCTTCTCATCTTTCTCGTCCTTCTCATCTTTCTCATCCTTCTCGTCTTTCTCGTCCTTCTCGTCGCGCCTCCTCACCGGGCGGAGCCTGGGCTCATTGAGGGAGGCGCGGCACTTGGAGCAGAACTCGTCGTCTTCGCTGACCTCTTTTCCGCAGGATGGGCAGTAGGGCATCAGAAACCTCCTAACGTTAGCTGAAGTTAAGGCCGCGTTTAAAAATGTTCCCTACCCCTCGGGGACCCTCAGATAATAGATGAGGGTGGAGGCCGTGAACATGAGAACTGAGAGGGCGGCCCAGCCGACCGCGTAGCCTCCGGTGGTGTCCCTTATGAGGCCTAGTGTGAAGGGGAGGGCCAGGGCCCCCAGGGACGCGAAGGTGTTGTGGATGCCCGAGATGCTTCCAGCGGACTCGGTGCCGAATATGTCGGGGATGATGGTGAAGGCGGGGCTCCTGACGAAGTTGATGAACCAGCCTAGAAGGAAGACCGCGGCGTAAACAAGTATCCCGCTGATGGTCTGTGAGAATACCAGCAGGTCAAGGCCCATGAGGAGGAAGCTGGCAAAGATGACCACCTTTTTACCCACCTTGTCGGAGACCACACCGCCCAGAGGGTTGGCGAACATCCCCGCCAAGTTGAAGAGGCTTAGGACGCCGCTGGTGGCCACCACGCCTAACCCGTACTCCTCCTTCAGCACAAGGGGCAGCCAGGCGATGAAGGTGTAGTAGCTGCCCAGCCTTATGAACTGGGTGGAGGCCAGGAGCCAGAAGTCCCTGCTCCTCAGGGGCAGAGAGCTGAGGTTGATCCTACCGTAGCTGGACTGGTCCCCGTCCTTGACCAGGAGCCAGATGAGGGCCGCGACGATGACGCCCCCTGCCCCTATGAGCCCCGTGGTGGGCCTCCAGCCTATGCGCAGCGCAAGGAGAGGAGCGGCCCAGGACGCCAATATGAGGCCAAGGCTGCCACCGATGTTCAGCACACCCAGGGCTGTGCCTCGCTCATCCGAGTTGTACCAAGCCGACACGAGGCGGACGCAGGGCACGAAGACGCCGGCCCCCAGGAGGCCTGTGAGGAACCTGGTGATGAGCGCCGAGGTGAGGTCTCCGCTGAAGCCGAAGAGTATGGTGGCTGATGAGACGCCCAGGACGCTCAGCGCTATAGCCGGTCTGCTGCCCTTCCTATCAGCTAGGAGCCCCCACGGTATCTGGCCCAAGGCGTACCCTATGAAGTAGGCTGACATGAGGGCTCCGGCCTGGCTGTAGCTGAGGCTCATCTCGGCCTTTATGGTGTCCAGGACGGTGCTGTAGGCGCTGTTCATGACGCTGAGGGTGGCCAACGCCATGAAGCCCCCCAATAACACCCCAGGGTACCTTAACACCGCCTTGACGCCTATGTCTTGTCGCTTCCTTTCTTTTCACTCAGGAACATTATAGCTGGATATTGTCTAAACCTTGTCTAATTAAAAAGAATAGAAAAGATGGTTTAGATGACTACCCTACCCATCTCGTCTGCCTTGAGCACGTTCTGCCACTTGGACGCGGTGTCCTCCTGGACCTCGGCGATCTCTGCCTCGGTCATGTGGCGGAACCTGGCCTGGGGCTTCAAGTACTCGGTGACGGGTTTGAGCTCCTTGGGCTTGTAGTTCAGCTTGAAGTCTTTGCCGTCCATGATCTCGTAGAGCGGCCAGACTCCGGACTGGACGCCGGCTCTGGCGATCTCTATGGTCTTCTCTGGCTCAAACCTCCAGCCAACCGGGCAAGGGCTCTGTATGATGATCATCCTGAAGCCCTTGATGGTCTTGGCGTAGTTCACCTTGGCGATCAGGTCCTCCGGGAAGGCGACACTCGCGGTGGCCACGTAGGGCACGTAGTGGGCAGCGAAGATGAAGGGTATGTTCTTCTTCTGCTGTCCCTTACCCCTGCTGTTGGGGCCCACCGGGTTGGTGCTCGTTATGGCGTACTTTGGCGTCGACCCGCTGCGCTGGTTACCCGTGTTCATGTAGGCCTCGTTGTCCTTGGTGATGACGAGAATGTTCTCGTTCCTCTCCGCGGCCGCGCTGAGACCCTGGAACCCGATGTCGTAGGTACCGCCGTCACCGAAGAAGCCGACCGATAGGACGTCTTCACGGCCTAAAGCCTTCAGTCCTCTGGAGGTTCCTGTGAGCAAGGCGCCGCCTCCCTCAAAGACTCCGCCAACTTGCGGAGTCGCCGTGACAGTGTCAGGGCAGCATGGGATCCCGTGTCTTATGACGTTTGGACCCAGTGCCTTGAAGGCTAGCCTGGCGGCGAGAGCCGCGCCACATCCCTGGCAAGCGCTGCCGGGTGTGATGCCCATCTCTTCCATCGGTATCTGGACCCTTGTTATTCTTTCACTCATCTGTTTTTCACCTACTCCGTTCCTCTTAAACCCATGTCACTAGGTTCTCTACCTTTCCGCCCTTGGCGACCTTGAGTATCTTGTCCCCGATCATCTCGAAGTCGCGGACGCGAACCTCTTTGCCGCCAAGCCCGGCGTGGAACTGCAACATCTTGGGTCTCTCCTTGTCCTTAAGGTCGAATAGAGTGTCCCTGAGCTTCTGGAAGCTTGGTCCTCCCTTGCCTGGGCAGATGCTTCTGTCGACCACGGCTATGCCGTCCAGCTTCTTACCCCACTCCAGCAAGTCCTTGTTGGGGAAGGGTATGTAGCTCCTCAGCTTGATGAGGCCGACCTTCTTGCCGTTCGCCTGCATCCTGTCCACGGCTGCCTTGCATGTGCCTGCGATGGTGCCCATGGCCATGATGGCCACCTCAGCGTCCTCCATCTTGTAGGTCTCGATCATCGCGTTGCCGTAGCGCCTACCAAAGGTCTTCTCGAAGCTGTCCATGACCTCCTTGTGGACCTCCTCGATCTTGAGGATGGCGTCGTGGTGTACCTTCCAAGCCATCTGTGGGTCGCCGCCGCCCCAGCCCCTACCGAAAGTGGAGGGGTCCACCTTGTCAGGTAGTACCTCGGGGATTGCCTTGTTGGTTGGCAGCCACTCGTCGACCAGATCCTGGTCAGGTATCTCCACGGGCTCAGCCGTGTAGCTGAGGACGTAGCCGTCGTAGCCGACGGCGATGGGTATCCTGATCCGGGGGTCCTCGGCCACCTTATACGCCATCAAGATTGTGTCTAGGATCTCCTGGGCGTGCTCCACGTACCAGTGAGCCCAACCTGTCCACTCCTGGCTCATGAGGTCGCTGTGGTCTGGCTGCATCCCCTTGTATCCTCTGTGTACCACGGCCATGACGACGGGTAGCCTTCCGCTGCCCGTTGTCTGCATGGGGTGGTGCATGTAGAGGAGCCCGGGTCCGCTTGTGCACGTGAATGTGCGGGCGCCGACCCTCGATGCTCCCTGGACCACAACCTGGCTGGAGAGCTCACCCTCCACGTTGACGAAGTCGAAGTCCCACTCTGCGTTGGCGTACATCTCGGAGAGATACTGTGTGATGGTCGTCTGGGGTGTGATGGGGAAAGCGCTGGCCACCTGTACGCGCGCGAGCTTGCACGCGGTGGCGGCGGCCTTGTTACCTACCATTACTTCGTATGACATCTTTCTATACCTCCACTCTCACCATTTCGATCGCCTTGACTGGGCACTCGTTCTCGCAGACGCCGCAGCCCTTGCACTTCCTGTACTCGAAGTAGGGCTTCTTCTTGGCCTCGTCCCACTGTATGGCGGTCTCGGGGCAGAATATCCAGCAGTTTTTGCAGCCAATGCACTTGTCCACGTCGATCTCGGGTGTGAATAAACGCCAGCTGGACACGTCCTTGAGAACCCCGTAGCCGCCGACGTTAATGTCCACCTTCTCCTGTGAACCACTCTTAACGACGGCCTGGATGGGTCCCTTGACCTCCTCGTAGCTCCTCCGTACAGCGGCGATGTTCATGTCGCCCAGCCTTCCAGGGAAGTACTTCTTGATGGCCTTCTCGATGCTCTCCAGCTTCATGGCGCCCGTGATCTTCACGAAGGC
>DATKWY010000284.1:0-2318 GCA_035529295.1 Candidatus Desulfaltia sp.
GGGGAGAAGCTGGACAAGCCCGAGGAGGAGGTCACCCAGGAGGAGAAGGACAGGAACCTCAGGTACCAAATAATAGACTCGGCCAAGCAGGTGCGGTGGATACCCGAGTTCGGGCTGAAGCGGGAGCTGGACTGGCTCCGCAACATGGACGACTGGATGATCAGCAAGAAACGGTACTACGGGTTGGCGCTGCCTATCTGTAGGTGCGGCTGCGGCTGGTATGACGTCATAGGCAGCAAGGAGGAGCTCAAGGAGCGCGCCGTGGAGGGCTGGGACGTGTTCGAGGGCCACAGCCCCCACAGGCCCTACGTGGACGCTGTGAAGATCAGGTGCGAGAAGTGTGGCGGCGTTGCCTCGCGGATACCCGACGTGGGTAACCCGTGGCTGGACGCCGGCATAGTGGGTTTCAGCACTATCCCGTACCGGCAGGACCGGGAGTACTGGGACAAGTGGTTCCCCGCCGACTTCATCGTGGAGTCCTTCCCGGGCCAGTTCAGGAACTGGTTCTACGCCATGCTGGCGGAGAGCACCATACTGGAGCGGAGGACCCCTTACCTGACGTGCCTGGGCCACGGCCAGGTGCTGGCCGAGGACGGCCGGGAGATGCACAAGAGCTGGGGGAACGCCATCTGGTTCGAGGAGGCCGCTGAGAACATGGGGACCGACGTGGTCCGGTGGATATTCATGGGCAGCAAGCCGGAGAACAACGTCTTCTTCGGGTACACGAAGGCTAAGGAGGTGAGGCGCCTCTTCTTCATGACGCTGCTCAACGTGTACAACTTCTTCTACCAGTACGCGACCCTGGACCGTTGGACACCCGACCAGCAGCCAGATGAGCTGTCGCCCCTGGACAGGTGGATACTCTCCAAGCTGCAGCAGACGGTCAGGGGGGCATCGGAGGCGCTGGAAGGCTACGACGCCATGGCGGCGTGCATCGAGGTAGACAGGTTCGTGGACACCCTCAGCAAGTGGTACGTGCGTCGCAGCCGCCGCAGGTTCTGGAAGACGGAGGCCGACGACGAGAAGAGGGCCGCCTACAGCACCCTGTACAGGTGCCTGAAGACGGTGGTCTACCTGATGGCGCCGGTCACCCCCCACCTGTCCGAGGCCCTGTACCAGAGGATGGTGAAGCCTGTTGAGCCTGGCCTGCCTGAGAGCGTCCACCACTGCAGGTGGCCTGAGGCCGATCCTGGTATGCTGGACGCTGAGCTTATGGCGGAGATGGATCTGGCTATGAGTCTGAGCAGCATGGGTAGGGCGGCCAGGAGCCAGGCCAACATAAAGCTCCGGCAGCCCCTCTCAGAGGCCGTCGCTGTGGTACCCGAGGCGCAGCTGGCCCGCCTGGACAGGGTCTCGGCCCTGGTCCGCGAGGAGCTGAACGTCAAGAAGCTGAGGGCCTCGACAGACAGGGGTCTTCTGCAGAGCCTGACGGTGAACCCGCTGCCAGCCATGCTGGGCAGGAAGCATGGCCGCGTCTACCCGCTGGTGGCCGATGCTGTCCGGGCGCTGGGCTCGGCAGAGGCTAAGGCCTTCAGCCAGGGTAAGTCGGTCACCGTGATGGTGGACGGTGGGCCCGTCGAGGTGTTGCCTGACGAGGTGGAGCTGGTCTCGGTGCCCCACGGCTTGTACTCGGTGGTGGACGATAACGGCATGCTGGTGGGCGTCTATACGGTGATCTCCGGGGACTTGGAGTCCGAGGGCCTGGCCAGGGACATGGTGCGTAGGGTGCAGGCGCTGCGGAAGGAGGCCGACTTCGACATCGATGACCATATTGTCACCTATTTCAGGGGCAGCCCTGAGGTGGATGAGGTCTTCGAGGACGAGGCCGAGTACATCATGGCTGAGACTCTGAGCGATGAGTTGGTGAGGGGTGAGGCCCCGGCGGGCTCGGCGGCTCAGGACTATGAGATCGATGGCCTGTCGGTGAGGCTGGGGGTCGTGAAGAGGTAGCCTCGTCCTCTTCTCCGGGCCGGGGATGACAGTGGCCGGTCACACGAGTTTTTTTGGGTTGTTTTAGCCAACTCACATGCTTGATAGCGGGCCCCTGAAGCCTTGAGTAGTAGCTAAGATTGTAGAGGATTGGGGGGCCTTTGTTCCGGGTTTGGTGTCATGGTCAGCCGTATGGCCCTCGCTGGAGGGCCTCCGCCTAATGATAGAAAAATGCGCCATTAGGGGGTACCCCCCCTACGTTTTTTTCACATCACCCTCAACTGAGTCGTTCTGATGTGCTGAAATGACCGTGTTTCTGTGTGGAATGGACGGCGTTTCTGCGTAGAATGGGATCGTGAAGGCGCGTTTCCTGGGCTCCGTTTGGCCTT
>DATKWY010000285.1:0-6655 GCA_035529295.1 Candidatus Desulfaltia sp.
GATGAACATGTTAGGCCACATGACGCCGAAGAACATCTCGGGGATCATCCACAGGATGATAGGAATGGTCAACGCCCAAGCCGTCAGCATCCTACGCCTAACCTTCCCCAGCTCCTCCTGGGTGACATCCACCTCCTCCTCCTCGCTGACATCGTAGCCGGCGTCCCTCACAGCCTTCCTGAGGTCCAGGATGCTCACCTTCTGAGGGTTGTACCGGACGAAGGCCCTCTCGGTGGCCAGGTTCACCACCGCGCCCTCCACCCCGTCCACCCTCTTCAAAGCCTTCTCCACGGCCGCCACACACGCCGCGCACGTCATACCCACGATCCTGAGGGTGATCTCCCGCCGCGTATCCTTATCCGATGGGAGAACCGGCTCATACTCCACCTCCCGGATGGCGTCCCCTATCTCGTCCAAGTTGATCCTGTCCGGGTCAAACTCCACCACGGCCTTCTCGGTAGCGTAGTTTACGTCCGCCTTCACCACTCCCTCCTTCCTGTACAGGTTCTTGGTGATGGTCTGGGCGCAGGTGGCGCAGTGCATCCCCTTCACGGGGATCACTATGGTTTTGCTGTCCTTCCTGTTCGGGCTCCGCGGCTTCGATTCTGTCACGGTGTGCTAAATGTAGCCGCAGATTAAAAACCTGAACCTAAGGGCATTCAGGTTTATTATCCGCGGTTCACCATGTTGAAATGATAACCATGCCTGATATTGAGCTAAAGGTCAAAGGAATGAGCTGCGCCCACTGCGAGATGAGGGTCAAGAAGGCCCTGGAGAAGGTGGAGGGCGTCAAAGAGGCCAAGGCGGACCACAAAAAAGGGCGGGCACTAGTGACCCTGAAAGAGGGCGCTAAGGTGGACGCCAAGAAGCTTGTGGATGCCGTCAACGCCACAGAGATGTACACGGCCTAGAAGGCCTAGGCTACCTGCTGTTCTTCAGCTGCTGCTTCACCAGCTCCTGCAGCTGATTCTTTATAGCTTCCTGGATCTGCTTAGTGTTCTCCAGGTGCTGCTCCACCTGCTGGTTCTGCTGCTCCCACTGAGCCAGCTCGTCCGCAGCGTTCACCTGCCTCTTCAACTCGTTCACGATCTGCCTGTTCACGTTGAACTCGAAGGTGTGCTTATACTTGGATTCCCTCTGGCCGTACTCCTTGCCGCAGAGGTTACACCTGTAGCTGATGGCAACCTCCTCGAACTGCTCTCCGCAGCCGTCCAGGCACTTGAAGGGCTTATCCGGGTCGGCCCCCACGCCCACGTTCTTCAGGAATATTTTGCCGCTGCATTTGGGGCACACGGGCACCGTGTTGACGTTATCTGACTCGCATCGGGGGCAAGCCATCTTGACCCCCACAGGCTTCTTCATGAGGATCTTGTTTATGGTGAGGATCTGCATCACCTTGTCCAGGCCCTCCTGGGTCATGTCCAGGAAGCTTGTGTGGTCAGGCTCGTAGCTGTGGATGGTCTCCGCCTTAGGCTTTATGGCGTTGTCCTCGGCCTTCAGCAGAAGCTTCACCAGCTCCCTGATCTCGGGGTTCCTCATGAGGGTCTTCCTGCGGTACTTCTGGCCCTGGTCGTTGGCCAGCTTGTACTCGTACTGCTCCACGTACTGGACTATCTTCTCGGGGAGGCTCTTGAAGCTCTCCTTGGACTTGATGATGTAGTCCACGGCCCCCAGCTTCATGGACTCTATGGCCGTCTGGGGGTCCTTCTGCTGGGTCACCATGATGATGGGCACCAGTATCTGGAGCTCGTTCAGCTTCCTCAGGATACCCAGGCCGTTATAATGCTCCAGGTTGTAGTCTAGCATGAGCAGGTCATAGTTCTTTTTGAGGAAGATGCTGAAGCACTCCTGGGCCGTCATGACGTGGTCTACCTGGATCCTGAGGCCCGACCTGTCTATGAACCGTTGAAGGATCTTGAAGTGGTTGGTGTTGTCCTCCACCATGAGGACATGGTACACTCGGTCACTCAAGGTAGGATTCCTCCATGGAGCGGCTCATACTCGCCTGAGTCACGTAGGGACGGGTAAAAAGCATTATTCGCCTGCAATCAGTAACATTGTTCCTCATTACTCTTCCACATCACAGGTACTTCCCCAGGGCCGCCACGTGCAACTCGTCGCTGACCTGAGGCTGTTCGCCGCCCACAGGCAGGTTCTTTGGCACGGTGAAGTGGAAGGTTGAGCCGAAGCCCTCCTGGCTGTCCACGCCTATGGTTCCGCCCATGTTCTCCACGATCTTCTTGCATATGCTGAGGCCCGCCCCTGTCCCAGGGTACTCCTTCTCGGTGGGCAGCCTCTGGAACACCTTGAAGAGGAGCCCTCTCTGGTCCTCGGGTATGCCTATGCCGTTGTCCTTCACTGCGAAGAGGTGGGCGTCCCCCAGGTCCCTGTAGGTGACCTCAACCCTGGGGGGCTTGGACTCGTTGAACTTTATACCGTTGCCTATGAGGTTGACGAAGAGCTGTTTCATCCACACTTCCTGGGCTACGATGACGGGCATGGGCTGTGTCTTCACCGCGGCCCCCGACTCACCTATCTGGGCGGCCATGTCCTGCAGGGCCTCTTCCAGGAGCCTGTCCATGTCTACCCTCGTGTACTCCGTGAACTTGCGCCCCACCCTGCTGAGGGTGAGGAGATCGTCTATGAGGCTCACCATCCTGCCGCTGGCCTCCATGACCCTGCTCAGGTAGTCTCGGCCGTTGTCGTCCAGGGCCTCACCATAGTCCTCTAGGAGGAAGCTGCTGAAGCTCTCTATGGTCATGAGGGGTGACTTGAGGTCGTGGCTCACCACGTGGGTGAAGTCGTTGAGGTCCTTGTTGGTCTGCTCCAGTTCGTCCAGGCTGGTCTGCAGCGCCTCCTCCGTCTTCTTCCTCCAGGTTATGTCGTTGACGGCGCTCACCACCAGCCGTACCTCCCCGTCCTTCAACAGAGGTGTCCAGCTGTGGCTCACCCACCGGGTCTCCCCTCCGCCGGTGACCACCCTGTACTCCTTGATGTTGCCCCTCTCCCCTGAGAGGCTCCGCGCGTAGAACTCCTCTACCTTGCCCAGGTCCTCTCCGTGGACTAGGTCCCCCCACATGGTGTGCTCCAGGGACTCCGGGGGGTGACCGAATATCTCCCTGCTGCTGGGGCTCAGGTAGGTGATCTCTCCGCTTGGGCCAGTGAGCATGATGACGTCCTGGACGTTCTCCACTATGCTCCTGAACTGCTCCTCGCTGGCCCTGATCTTCTCCATCTGGTTTATCCTGTGGATGCTCTGGGCCACCAGGAGGCCAAGGGTGTCCAGGAGGCGCCTGTCCTGGGGCGAGAAGCCCGTTTCGCTTCTGAGGCTCACCACTCCCAGGGCCTCGTCGACACGTAGGGGCACCACCAGGGCGCCGTCCAGCTCCTTCATCTCCCTGAGTTCGCCGACGTTGAGGGCCTCAGGCTGTTTGACGCCCTTCTCTAGCACCGGGACAAGCCCACCGTCCTCCACCACGGAGAAGAACCCCTGGCTGCATCCGAACACACGGCCTAGGATGTCGAAGGTGGTCTCCCCCACCTCACGCATGGTGGATGCCGCCGTCAGTAGGTGGAAGTTGCCCCTCAGCTCCTCCAGGCGCATCTGGTACCTGGTCTGCTCGCGGACGCTCCAGTATTTCTCCGCGTGGCTCCTGATGCGTCTGGCCAGGAGCTGGTAGTGGCTGGGATCAGACTCCTTACGCACGTAGTCGTCCACACCGCTCTTGAAGGCGGCCTCCGCGACGACCTCGCTGCCCCGGCCCGTGTACAGGATGAAGGGCACAGGGTGCCTGCGCTTCACGCTGCGGCACAGCTCCATGCCGTCGGCGCCGGGCATCACGTAGTCCGATATGACGCAGTCCACGGACGCGTCCAGGGCGTCCAGGAGCTCCCCCGCTGACTTCACGCTGACGACCTGTATGCCTGCGTCGGCCTCCTCCAGGAACAGCTTGGCGAACATGAGCTGCTCCTCCTCGTCGTCGATGTGAATAACCTTCACCCTGGGGTGGCCCTCGGAAGCGTCCAACTCACAAGAAACAAACCCGTAGTCTATTTGAAAATTATAGTCTAATGCTCCATGAGCCCAGAAAATATATGCCACACGTGCAGAGGATACACCATGGATTCTAAGAGCGTCGAAGCCGAGGCCCTGTTCAGGCTCGTGGAGCAGCTCTACGGCGACAGGCTGAGCGAGGCCGAGCTTGAGGAGGTGAGGAAGGGCGTGGAGCGCATAGTGGAGGCGTCCATGGAGCTGAGGGGGGTGGAGCTGGGTAACTGGGATGAGCCCTTCAGCGTGTTCACTCCTTACAGGAGGCGGCGGAGATGAGACCCGTGTACGCGTCCGTACGGCAGCTGTCCGAAGCCATAGCATCGGGTGAAGTCTCTCCTGTGGAGCTCACCGAGACGTTCATCGCCAGGCTCAGGGGGCACGGCCCCAGGCTCAACGCCGTGGTGACGGTGACCGAGAAGAGGGCCCTGCGAGAGGCTAGGAAAGCCCAGCAGGAGATCAGTGAGGGTAAGCGTAGGGGGCCGCTCCACGGGGTGCCTTACGGAGGAAAAGATCTGCTGGCCACCAGGGGCTTACCGGCGTCCTGGGGGGCAGCGCCCCTCAAGGATCAGGTCTTCAACCATGACGCGACGGCGATTCGGAGGCTGAAGAGGGCAGGCGCGGTCCTCTGCGCCAAGCTGGCCATGATAGAGCTTGCCGGCGGCATGGGTTACAGGCAGCCCAACGCCAGCTTCACGGGGCCCTGCGCCACGCCCTGGAGCCTACGGCACTGGAGTGGGGGCAGCAGCAGCGGGTCAGGCTCGGCCGTGGCGGCGGGCTTAGTCCCCTTCGCCATAGGCAGCGAGACCTGGGGCAGCATTCTGAGCCCGGCTAACAACTGCGGCGTCTCGGGCCTCAGGCCCACCTATGGCAGGGTCAGCAGGCACGGCGCCATGGCGCTTAGCTGGACCCTGGACAAGCTGGGGCCTCTCTGCCTGACGGCTGACGACTGTGGTCTGGTGCTGGAGGCCATGGCCGGCTACGACTCCCGGGACATGACTACGGCCAGGAAACCTTACAGGTATGAGCAGGTGGAGGGGGAGTTCAGGCTGGGGGTGCCCAGGGACGCCCTGGAGGAGACCCAGGAGCCCGTGGCCCGCAGCTTCAAGGAGTCATTGAGGGTCCTGGAGAGGTTCGCCGTCGTCAAGGAGGTGGAGTTCCCCGAGTTCCCCTACGAGGCAGTTACCCGCACCATTCTTAACGCTGAGGCCGCGTCAGCCTTCGACGAGTTCACCGAGAAGGGGCTTGCTAGGGGCCTCACGGCCCCCGAGGACCATTACGGGCCCTACGCCCGGACCGTGGTTCTGGCCAAGGACTATCTGAAGGCCCTGAGGCTTAGGGAGAGGATGGCTCGGATAGCCGAGGACGTGGTGGGCGGCTACGACGCCATAGTGGCGCCGTCAAGGAGGGCCGTGGCGAGCCCCATCGACCAGGAGTTCAGGAAGGTGGCCCCCGGGACGGCCAAGGATGTCATGGGGGCAGTGGGTAACGGGGCAGGTCTGCCAGCGGTATCGGTGCCCAACGGGTTCAGCGATGAGGGGCTGCCCACGGGCATCCAGTTCATGGGCAGGGCTTATGACGAGAACAGGGTACTATCGGTGGCAGTGGAGTACCAGAGGCGCACAGACTGGCACAGAGTGCACCCGCCCGCCTTCGAGGCTTAGCGGGGCGCCTATATCTCCCGTACAACCACGGTGTCGCTCAGGTAGTTGAAGAGCCTCTGGTTCTTGCTCCGGTACATGAAGTAGCCGACCAGGGCGTCGATGGGCAGCAGGAAGACTTTGCCGAAGCTCTCTATGGCTGCGTCCAGGAGGGTTAGGGGTGCTCCGCCCTCCTTAGTGATCCTGAGGTTCATCACCTTCTTTCCTATGCTCTGGCCGTAGTAGTGATCCATGAACATGAAGTACAGGAACTGGAGGACGTTGTTGGCGCCGAAGGTGAGGCCGCCCATCATCCTGTAGCCGGGTAGGTTGAGGAACAGGAGCACGGTGCCCAGGATGATGCCGTCGATGATGAGTGCTATGAACCTCTGGGTCCATGTGGCTAGCTCGACGACGCCGGACTCGGGTCCGGCCACCACGGCTCCGCACTTGGGGCAGTAGACGGCGTCCGGCTCAGCCTCGGCTCCGCACTTTTCGCAGTAGGGCATCTATGTTTCTCCAGTCGTATACCTTCTAGGCAAGTCTATTAAGAGTTGTTCAGATTCTCTTCAGAATCTAGGCCTGGAGTCCGGGCGTCTTCTTGCCCGTGATCTCCAGGAGCTCCACCTCGCCCACCACCGTTGTGGGCAGGTCCTCGGATTTGAGGAGCCTGTCCAGCAGAGGATTGGGCTCAGGGTCTAGCTGTTTGATCATGGTGCTTATGGCGCGGCGCTTATCCTCCAGAGACTCCAGGAACCTGACGCGGCCCCTGAACATGACTGTGACGTAGTTGTGGGTGCACTCAGTCTCAGCGTAGCCGTGGTCCAGTATGACCTGGCCCCAGACCGTCGGGTTGGCCCTCATGTAGTCCAGCTTCTTGCCTTCGCCCGCCGAGTGGAAGTACAGGGTGTTCCGCTCCTCGTCGTACGCGGTGCTCAGTGAGACCAGGTAGGGGTCTCCGTCCTTC
>DATKWY010000286.1:0-13973 GCA_035529295.1 Candidatus Desulfaltia sp.
TCCGTTACCCTCATGACCGTCTGCTGCAGCTTGGACAATATCCACATATCCAGGTGCGACAACGTCTTCGGCTGCTGGTCGGGCGTCCAACGGTCCAGGGTCGCGTACTGGTAGAAGAAGTTGTACACGTTAAGCAGCGTCATGAAGAAGAGGCGCCTCACCTCATTAGCCCTCGTGTACCCGAAGAAGACGTTGTTCTCCGGCTTGCTGCCCATGAATATCCAACGGACCACATCCGTCCCCATGTTCTCCGCGGCCTCCTCGAACCAGATGGCGTTACCCCAACTCTTATGCATCTCCCGACCATCCTCGGCCAGCACCTGGCCGTGACCCAGACACGTCAGGTACGGTGTCCTCCGCTCCAGTATGGTGCTCTCCGCCAGCATGGCGTAGAACCAGTTCCTGAACTGGCCCGGGAACGACTCAACAATGAAGTCGGCGGGGAACCACTTCTCCCAGTACTCCCTGTCCTGCCGGTACGGGATGGTGCTGAACCCCACTATGCCGGCGTCCAGCCACGGGTTGCCCACGTCGGGTATCCGCGAGGCCACGCCGCCACACTTCTTGCACCTGATCTTCACAGCGTCCACGTAGGGCCTATGGGGGCTGTGGCCCTCGAACACATCCCAGCCCTCCACGGCGCGCTCCTTGAGCTCCTCCTTGCTGCCTATGACGTCGAACCAGCCGCAGCCGCACCTCCAGATGGGCAACGCCAGGCCGTAGTACCGTTTCTTGCTGATCATCCAGTCGTCCATGTTGCGGAGCCAGTCCAGCTCCCGCTTCAACCCAAACTCGGGTATCCACCGCACCTGCTTGGCCGATTCTATTATCTGGTACCTGAGGTTCCTGTCCTTCTCCTCGGGCGTAACCTCGTCCTCGGGCTTGTCCAGCTTCTCCCCCATGTCTATGAACCACTCGCTGACATACCTGAAGACAAGCTCGCTGTCACACCTCCAGCACACGGGGTACCTGTGGGTGTACTTCTGGGTCCTGTATAGGATGTTCTTCCTGCGGAGGTCCTCGAAGATAGGCTCAGCCGACTCGTAGACGTGGGTGCCCGTGAGCCAACCGAACCCATCTATTATAACTCCGAACTCGTCCAGAGGCGCAGGAGCCGGTAACCTATACAGCTTACCCAGCTCCAGGTCCTCCTTGCCTGCCCCGGGGGCTATGTGAACTATGCCTGTGCCCTCCTCCTCGCCCACCTCATCCCACATGATGACCCTGTGAGCTTCGGGGACCCCCAACTCCCGGATCAACGGCAGCTCATCGTAAGGCCCATGGTACCTCCAGCCGTCCATCTCCGCGCCCTTGAGCTCCTCCAGCACCTCCACGTTCCTCTGGTCCTGTATGGCCGACTTGAGGGCCCCCTTGCTCAAGTAAAGCACCTCGTCCCGGTACCTGACCTTCACATAGGTGAGCTCCGGGTGCACCGCCGCCGCCACGTTGCTGGTGAGGGTCCACGGGGTGGTGGTCCACATGAGGAGGGCGCCCTCCCTGTCCCTGAGCCTGAACAGCACGTATACGCTTGTATGGGTGAGCTCCCGGTACCCCTCTGTGACTATCTCGTGCTGACTGATGCCTGTGCTGCACCTGGGGCACCAGGGCATGGCGTCCGCCCCCAGATATATCCAGCCCCGCTCGTGGCAGCTCTTCAGCATCCGCCATATCATGTAGTTGTTCTCGTCGCTGAAGGTGTAGTAGCTGCCCCCCAGCCCGGGCATGCCCAGCTGCCCCACCAGCCACTCGGCGGTGCCCTTCACGGGGCCCCCGCTGCCGACGTACGTGGTCTCCTTCATGGGGGTCTCCAGGGCGTCTGACAGCTTCCTCAGCTCATCGGGGCTGTTCCAGTCGGTCCACATGCCCAGCCTCATGGACTGCTCCGTCTGGATGGCCGAGTACTTGAGCACCCGCTGCTTACACTTCTTCACGAACTCGGCCAAACCGTAAGCCTCGATGTCCAGCTTGGACTTGAAGCCCAGCTCCTTCTCCACCTCCACCTCCACCCAGAGGCCCTGACAGTCGAACCCGTTCTGGTTCCGCACCTCGTAGCCCCTCATGAACCGGTACCGGGCGAAGAGGTCCTTGTATGTGCGGCCCCACGCGTGGTGGACCCCCATGGGGTTGTTGGCCGTGATGGGGCCGTCGATGAAGCTCCAGCTGGGCCGGTTCTCCCTTTCCTGTATCTCGACTCTCTTCCAGTAGGCGTTGGTCCTGTCCCAGAATTCCTGAACCTCGTCCTCAAGCTTGGCTATGTCAACTTTGCTGTCTAGGGGCCGGTAACTCATACAAGTCCTCCATTTTGAATGAAATTAAGCCTATTCAGTGTCCGCTGGGGTTCACGCCAGAATTTTACGGTCACCGGACACCTGAGGCACCAGACGTATGACTTAATTTAATAAATAAAAACGTATGGGTGAACCCAGCGGCGTGCTATGTTTAAAGGATATTAGAGCCATATCAATCAGAGGTGGCTTCTAGGGTGATAGATAAGAAAGTTCTTCTCGACTGGCTACTGGAGGAGGAGAACCCCATGGTCAAGTACAACACCCTGGTGAACATCCTCGACAAACCCGTGGGCTCACCGGAGGCATCGGAGGCTCTCCGGGCTATGATGGCGTCGCGGCCCGTCTCAGCCATCCTCAGAGGACTTGAGGCGGGTTACGGGGACCAGAAAGCCGTGACCCGGTGGGGAGAGCCCGCCGCCATGGCTGGGTACGTACCCAAGTACAGGGGCGCGGCCTGGAGGCTCATCTTCCTTGCTCAGGCTAGGGCAGATCCAGAGGACCCCAGGGTGGCGGGGCTCTGCGAGCACATCCTGAGGCACGCCTACTCGGAGAGGCATGGGACCTTCGCGGTGAGCTTCAGAACCAAGACCTGGTGCAAGGACGCCCTGATGCCGTGCTTCATGGGCAACATGGTATGGAGCCTATGCGCCATGGGCTACGTCGACAGGCCCGAGGTGAGAAACGGCTTCAGGTTCCTCGTGGAGCACCAGAGGTTCGACGACGGGGACTGGAAGACACCTAAATCCTACCCCTACAGGGGGAAGCAGGACAGATGCTGGGGTGCCCACACCTGCTACTGGGGCGTCACCAGGCTCCTCAAAGCCATGACAGCGGTGTCTGACTCCTACTGGACAGTGGAGGCGCTGGACGCGAAGAGGAAGGCCATAGACTTCGTCCTCCTCCACAGGCTCATCTGGAGCAGCCACACACCGGACAGGCCTGTCTCGACCAAGACAACCAACCCGGCCAGGCTGACGGCTCCGCTGACCTACTACGACGACGCCGTGGAGATCGCGTCAAACCTGCTGGCCCTCGGGGTCCGGCACGAGGCGATAGACTCAACCGTAGAGTACGTCAAAGAGAAGGCGGACATGAACGGGAGATGGGCGGCGGATAACACCCCGGGCCCCCTGGATGCGCCTTTCGCCAGGAAGGGGAAGGAGAGCAAGTGGGTGACCTACCGGGTGCTGAGGATGCTCAAGCTGGCGGACATGCTCGAGAAAAACCTGCAACCCCACTACAGGTAACATTAATTATCCCAGCACAGCCCTATAAGACGGTGCATTAATTGAACACTGAAAGGGAGCTACTAATGATCCCGGGACCCACCATAGTGTCCCCCCGGGTGCTCCGGGCCCTATCCAAGCCCATCCTCAGCCACGTGAGCAGCGAGTTCGTGGACGGCTACGCCGAGGCCCTCAGCCTCCAAAAACAGCTATTCATGACGGAGGGCACACCCTTCATGCTCAGCGGCAGCGGCACCCTGGGCATGGAGGCCGCCATAGCCAACCTCATGGAGAAGGGCGACAAGGTCCTCTGCGTCGAAAACGGGTACTTCGGTGAAAAGTGGGAGGAAGTGGTGGAGACCCACGGAGGAGTCGCCGACCGCCTCAGGTTCGAGTGGGGCGACCCCGTGAACCTGAAGATGCTGGAGGAGAAGCTCAGCAGCAACGAGTACAAGCTGTTCACCGTCGAGCACGTTGACACAAGCACAGGCATCGCCAACCCCATCGACAAGATCGGCAAACTGGCCAAGAACACCGAAGCCCTGTACGTGGTGGACAGCGTCTGCGGCCTGGGCGGCATGCCCCTCAAGATGGACCAGTGGAACATCGACTTCTGCCTCACGGGCAGCCAGAAGGCCCTGGGTGCTCCGCCGGGGATCAGCCTCTTCTGCATCAACCAGAAGGCCTGGGATGTGGTGGAGAAGCGCAAGACCATGCCCACAGACTACTACGTTAACCTGAAGAAGTGGAAGCCCATCATGGACAACCCCCGCGGCTACTTCGCCACCCCCGCCGTCGGCCTCGTCCTCGGCATGCTGGAGGCCCTGAAGATGATCTTCGAGGAGGGCCTGGAGGCCAGGTGGGCGCGCCACAAAAAGTTCAGCGAGGCCTTCCAGGCAGGCGTCAAGGGTCTGGGGTGGGGCAGCTTCCCCGCCAAAGGATACGAGGCTCACACGCTGACCGTGCCCAAGGTCCCTGAGGGCGTGGACGACGCCAAGATGAGGGGCCTGATGTTCCAGAAGTACGGTGTGGTCATCGCCGGTGGCCTAGGTAAGCTGGGCGGTAAGACTGTGCGCGTCGGCCACATGGGTAGCGATATGGTGAACGACCTGGTGGCTACGCTGGCCTCCATGGAGATGTCCCTAACTGAGATGGGGCACATCTCTGACCCAGGGAAAGCTGTAGGCGCCATGATGAAGGTTTTCGCCCAATAAGCCCATTTTTTATATTTTTTTCATACAAAATTCAGTAAAATCTAGATATCCAATTTCAAATTTGCTAAAATCGATTATAGTGACCGGGTTACACTTAGATCGGTGAATTTTTGAAATTCAGCCAGGAAAGGCCAAGAGCGATGGGTGTCGCCAGGAAGAAAGACAATCTGGGTAAAGCATCAAAAAATGTTTTCCCATTAACGAGACACCAAGAACGACGTGACTTGTATAAAAAGCCAAGAATCACCCGCCTCAGGGATAACCCCGACGACAAAGATCTACTCCAAATATGGCCAAGGATAGTCGAATACATAGGCCTCAGCGAGTACGAGTCCAAAGTATACCTAAGCCTAATAAACCTAGGAACAGTAAGCGTCCGTAAACTAAGCATCAACTGCAACGTCCCCAGAACCAAAGTATACGGAACCCTTAAGAAACTCATAGACTACGACCTCGTCGTGGAGATACCGGGCCACCCCAAACAATTCTCCCCCTCCAACCCAGGGGAGTCCTTCAACACCATCCTCAACATCACCAAGGAGAAGGCCACAGACTTCGACAACATCATCAAGAAACTGAACGAGGTCCACGAGAAACGCAAAGAGAAACTAGGCCCCGAGAAGAAACTCATCTGGTTCCTGGACAAGGAGCACAACATCAAAGGCAAGTGCAACGAGATCATCCGCCAATCCGAGGAGGAGCTCAACATCATCACCACCGAGGACGGCCTCGAGATCCTCTTCAACGCCGCCCACCGCCTCCTGGACGAGATGCTGGAGAGCGGCGTCGAGATCAAGCTCTACAGCCCCCTAGACCCAAAAGTGAACCCCCTGGCCCGGGAGCTAAGCTACATATACCAGGTCAAGCAGGTGGAGGTAGAGACCCCCATACTCTTCATCAACAGCGACAACAAGCGCTTCATCCTGGCCAAGCTGGCCCCCAGAGGAGCGGAGAAGCCCATAGAGTCGGCCATGTTCACCGAGGACAAGGACCTCCTGGACCTGGTCCACCTCCTCCTCGTGGACGGCAAGAAACAGCTCCTCAAAACCCTGCAAGCATAGGAGACCCACCTTAGCAGCACGCCAGCAACCTGGCCCACACCCACCTACAGATCACAAACCATGAGGGAGTAATGCTGCTGCAGGGAGTCAAGCCGAGGACCCCCCTCCACACAGTGGCCCAGGACCCGGCTCAGGGCCACCCGTCCCTCAGCCTAACACCCATCTACTAGAGCGGCTACCTGAGGGCCCCGGCTATCTCTTCGTCGGAGGCGTCCCTCTGGACGCTCACCGCCTCGTCCAGAGGCACAAGGTGGCTCATGTTCACCCGCCTCCTCCTCACCTCTGGTCCCGCCACCACCACGTAGTTACGGTCGATGACGTCCACAATGACGCACCTGGCCCCAGCCTCACGCCCCTTGAGCTTCAAACAGACACGCCCGATATTGTAAGCCGACAACGTACTCACCTGCACACCAGGTATTCGGCGACCACGTTTTTAAGGATTCGTGAGACCGCGGCGGCGTCGAAGAGACCCGTGTTCACCACCAGGTCGTACACGCTCAGGTCGCCCAAGTCCACGCCGTAGAACTCCCTGAACCGCACCAGCTCGTTGGCCTCCCTGAACCGGGTCTCCTCCAGCACCTCGGCTATAGGCCTGCCCTCCCTCTCCGCTATTCGCCTGACCCGCTTCTCCAGGGGGCAGGACAGGTATATGCGCAGGTGGGCCCCATCGGACATCCAGCCGCTGAGGGTGGCGTCTATGACCACCCCGCCTCTCGCCGCCTCCTCCCGGGTGCGCCTGTCCAGGTAGTTGTCGAAGTCCCGGTCCTCTGACGCCTTCCTGCTGGCCTCCTCCAGGGTGAGGCCCAGCTCCCGGGCACTCTCCCTGAAGAGGGTGCCAGCGGAGACGTAGCGGAGGCCCAGCTCCTCGGATAATAGCCTGGCCTGGGTGCTTCGGCCTGAGCCGTGGGGCCCAGCCACCGTCACCACAAGCCTCTTGGGGTCCAACTCTAGTCCTCTGGGTCTATCTCGAAGCTGAGGCCGAACAGCCTGTTGAGGATGATGTTGAAGCTGAGGCTGCAGAGGAGGTACCAGCTGATGAAGCTGAACTCCCTGGGGACCCAAGGGAAGTCAAAGGGGAAGTAGGCTACCACCGTGTCCCCGAAGAACCTGCCCAGGGTCGGCCATATAAGCAGGAGGGGTATGGTGAAGAAGAGGCTGGACTTCATCCTGTCCATGCTGATCTTGCTCTGCTGAGCCATGAGCTCCTGCTGCCGTGACTGGGCCTTGCTGATGCGCCTCTGGTTGCCGCTCTTGGTGGCGTCCATGAGCTCACTCCTCACCCTGTGGCTCTCGATGGTCAGCTTCTTGTAGGCGTCCAGGTCCATGCTGCGGACGCCTATGTAGCTGGTGGCGATGCCCAGCGCGCATGTTATGACCATGATGGCGAAGGGCGCGTAAGGCGGCGACGCGAACTGGCTCAGCTCCAGCGCCGCTTGGCTCAGATGGATCATCGTGTTGACACCTTGTCACAGGTAAAAGAGCCGTGAGTATAAAAAAGTGGTCCTATTCCTCCTCGGTGAGGAGCTGGCAGAACCGTCTCCAGCTGAGGCATATGGTCTTGGGGTGAGCCGCCTTGGCCTCGTCCAGCTTAGATACCGCCGTGTTGTGGGGGGCGCTCAGTACCTCCTCGGGATTGGAGTAGGCCAGGTCGTTGTTCTCCTTCATGGCGCTTATGAAGGCGTCCAGGGCCTCCACCGGCTCCGACTCGGTGGGCTCGATCATCAGGGCCTCGGGCACGATGAGGGGGAAGTAGGTGGTGGGGGCATGGAGGCCGTAGTCCAGGAGCTTCTTGCTGACGTATAGGGCGCTGACGCCAGTGTCGTTCAGCATGGGGCCCGCGCTCAGCACGGCCTCGTGCTTCCTGGGCTTCATGGGGTCGTAGGTGAGCTCGTAGCCCTTGGTGTCCTTCAGCTTCCTGGCTATGTAGTTGGCGTTGAGGACCGCGAGCTCGCTGCTCTCCTTCAGTCCCTCTCCGCCCATGGTCACCATGTATGTGTACGCCTTCAACGCCACGTTCACATTGCCGTGGAAGCCGTGGACGTGGCCTATGCTCTTGGGCCTGTCCCAGTCCAGCCTGTACTTGCCGCCCTTCTCCACGATGTCCGGGACGGGCAGGTACTCGGCCAGCACCTCCTTGACGCCCACGGGGCCGCTGCCTGGGCCTCCGCCGCCGTGGGGCGTGCTGAAGGTCTTGTGGAGGTTGCTATGGATGATGTCGAAGCCCATGTCCCCAGGGCGGCACCAACCCATGATGGCGTTCAGGTTGGCTCCGTCGTAGTACATGAGGCCCCCCGCGTCGTGGATGACCCCGCTGATCTCCTCTATCTGGTTCTCGAAGACGCCGATGGTGTTGGGGTTCGTCAGCATGAGCCCGGCCGTCTGGGGGCCCACGGCGGCGTTCAGCGCCTCCAAGTCCACGCATCCGTCGGGCCCGCTGGGTATCTCAACGGTCTTGAAGCCTGCCATGTGGGCCGACGCGGGGTTGGTGCCGTGGGCGCTGTCAGGGATCACCACCTCGGTGCGCTTGTCTAGCTCGCCGCGGTCCTTGTGGTAAGCCCTCATGAGCATGATGCCTGTCCACTCGCCGTGGGCTCCGGCCGCGGGCTGCAGAGTGGCGGCGTCCATGCCCGTGATGTCCAGGAAGTAGTGTTTGAGGTTGTACAGCATCTTCAGTATCCCCTGGGTGGACTCCACGGTCTGCAGGGGGTGAAGGTTCAGTATCTTGGGGTGAGCCGCCAGAACCTCGTTGATGACGGGGTTGTACTTCATGGTGCAGCTCCCAAGCGGATAGATCTTGCCGCTGTTCACACCGTAGTTCATCTGGCTCAGGTGGACGTAGTGGCGGAGCACCTGGATCTCGCTTACCTCCGGGAGGCCCAGGGTGCTCTTCCTAAGCATGGTCTCGGGGACCAGGTCCAGGGGGTCCACCGAGCTGCTTATCTCTGGCTCCACGGGCGGGATCATGTATCCCACTCTGCCCTCGTTGCTGAGCTCGAAGATCAGAGGCTCCTTCCAGTCGGCCTGTCTGTAGCTCATGGTCATTCCTCCATGGCCTCCTTTATCACGGAAACCAGGGTGTCTATGTTCTTCTTGCTGTGAACCTCGGTGACGCAGAAGAGGCTGGTCTCCCCGAACTCTGGGAACTGGCTTGTCAGGGGTATCCCTGCCTGTATCCGGTTGGCGTTCAGCTCCCTGTTGATCTCCTTCACGGTCCGGTCCTGGAAGTTCACAGTGAACTCCTTGAAGTGGTAGCTGCTGAAGATGGGGGCTCTCACCCCGGGGAGCTCACCTATCTTGCGCTGAGCGTATCTGGCCCTGCTGAGGATGGTCTCACCCAGCTCCTTCATGCCCTTGGGGCCGAGCAGGCTGAGGTACACGCCCGCGGCCACGGCGCAGAGGGCCTCGTTGCTGCATATGTTGCTGGTGGCCTTCTCGCGGCGGATGTGCTGCTCGCGGGTCTGGAGAGTCATGACGAAGGCTCTGCGCTGATCCTTCAGGGTCTCGGCGATGCCTATGATCCTGCCCGGCATCTGGCGGATGTACTTGTTGTCGTGTTTACACGCAAAGATGCCCAAGAGAGGTCCCCCATAGTTCATGTGGTTGCCCAGGGGCTGCCCCTCACCGCAGACTATGTCGGCGTCGTAGTCGCCAGGGGCCTTCAGTATGCCCAGGCTCGTGGGATCCACGCCGACCACGAACAAGGCGTCCTTCTCGTGGGCGATCTCGCCTATGGCCTCGGCCTTCTCCTCGACGAACCCTAGGTATGAGGGGTTCTCGATGTACACGGCTGATGTGTCGCCGTTCACCTTCTCCTTTAGGTCCTCCAGGTCCATGAGGCCCGTGGCCTGGTCGTGGTACACCTTCTCTATGGTTATGCCTGCGGGCTCGGTGTAGGTTTTCAGGACCGAGAGCCTGAGGGGGCTCATGAGGTCGGGGACGAGGATCTTGGTTCTCCTGTTGATCCTGCTGCTCATCAGCGCGGCCTCCCCTATGGCTGTGCTCCAGTCGTAGAGGCTGCTGTTGGCCACGTCCATGCCCACCAGCTCGCATACCAGGCTCTGGTACTCGAAGATGCTCTGCAGTATTCCTTGGCTTATCTCAGGCTGGTAGGGTGTGTAGCTGGTTAGGAACTCGGCCCTGTGGATTACCTCGTCCACGACGCTGGGCACGTGGTGTGGCCACACGCCGCCGCCAAGGAAGGGCGGACACCTGAGGGTCGTGTTCTCCTCAAGGAGCGCTGAGACGTGCTCCTTGACCTGAGCCTCAGCCAGGGGGCCGGGGATGTTCAGCTTTCCTTTGAAGACGAGCTCGTCTGGAATATCCGAGTACAGCTCGGCGATGGAAGAGATACCGATCTCCTCCATCATCTTCTCCTTTATCTCGGGGACGCTGTTGGGTAGGTAGGGGTGAATCTTGCTCAAACCTGCTCCTCCAAATACGATACTATTCCATGTGAGCCACCCCTAGATAATTCTACCCCATCCGTGGGTGAACTTAAATTAAGGAAGCATTACGTAGACCTACAGTGAGCCTAGATGCCATCAGTGGAAATCGATCACAGCGCTTGCATTAACTGTAAGACCTGTGTCTCCCTGTGCCCCATGGGAGTGTACGAGGACCAGGGGGACCAGGTTGCAGTCGCCGCCCCGCAGGAGTGTATAGCCTGCATGGGGTGTGTCGCAGCCTGCCCCGCTCAATGCATCACAGTCGTCGAGTAGAACCTGTTTTAACTCTGCAAGCGGGACCTATTTTCCATGAAGGAGCTTAGAATCCGCGTCTCCAATTGGGTAGACGACAACAGTGACCAGTGCATCAAGTTTCTACAGGATATGATCGCAATTCCCAGCCCGAGCCACGATGAGAAGCAGGTGGCCGAGTTCATAGCCTCCAGAATGAAGTTGTACGGCTACGATTCAGCAATCGTCGACGGGCTGCACGACGCCATGGGGGTCATCAAAGGCGCGGGCGGGGGCAGAAGCCTCCTGCTCAACGGCCACATAGACCACGTGCCCGTGGGGCAGATGCCTGACCCCTACTCTGGCCGAGTTATGGACGGGTCCGCCTTCGGAGAAGAAGGAGAGGTGGTGTACGGTAGGGCCGCGTCGGACATGAAGGCGGCCGTCGCAGCCATGGTCCTGGCGGGTAGAGCCCTCAAGGAGCTTGGGGTGAAACTCAAGGGAGACTACAAGGTGGCCGCGGTGGCCCAGGAGGAGACGGGGGGAGCAGGCACCATGTCCACCATCGTGGACAGCCTGTTCCTGGCCGATGTCGTTCTGATCGGTGAAGCCACCGACATGCAGCTGGCCCTCGGCCACAGGGGTAGCATGAAGTTCAGCGTCGTGGTAAAGGGCAGGAGCTGCCACGCCAGCGCCCCGGAGAGAGGCGTCAACGCCCTGTACAAGGCCGTGAAGATGATCCAGCGGATACAGGACGACCTCGTACCACGGCTGCCGACTCACCCCATTTATGGTCGCGTCAGCCTGGTGGTCACCCAGATCGATGTCAGCCCCAAGGCCTTCAACGTGGTCCCTGAGCGCTGCCAGTTCTGGATCGACTGCAGAAACCACCCCGACTATCCTGCCGAGAAACTGTACGCCGATCTCAACAAGATGATCAGTGATCTGAGATACGAGGACCCCGAGTTCGAGGCCACGGTGCTGCCAACGCCGCTGATAAACGAGAGGACCTTCATAGGCTTCTACACGGACCCAGAGAGGCACCCGGTGGTCAAGGAGGCGGCCAACGCCATAAAGGAGATCCACAAGGCACCCAAACCTGGGATCTGGACCTTCGCTACTGACGGCAGGATATACTCCCACCTAGGCATACCCGTCATAGGCTTCGGGCCGGGGGAGGAGAAGTACGCCCACACCCAGGACGACCACGTGAGGGTCCGGGACTACCTGGACGCGGTAAAGGTGTACGCCTGGCTGGCGTGCACCATCTGCGGCGTCTGCGAAAGCTGATAAACCCAAGATAACACTTCATCATTGAAGGGGTATGTCGGAGCAGAGGTCAAAAGTAAAGGACCTGACCACATACAGCAGAAGAGTGAACCTGGTGGCCAGGATCGTGGAGATGGGGGAGCCCCGGGAGGTCAGCAGCAGCAGCGACGGCCAGCTCCACCAGGTGACCGAGGCCCTCATAGGGGACGAGACGGGCTCCGTTCTTCTCACCCTGTGGGATGAGAACTCGGCGAGGTTCAAATCAGGCGACGTGGTGGAGATAGACAACGGCTACGCCGGCACCTTCAAGGGCAGGCTGCGGCTCAACATCGGCAGGTACGGCACCATAGACAAGACCAGCAGCGACATGAAGGTAGTGGACACCGAGAACAACCTCAGCGAGAGAGAGTACAGGGACACCTATAGGGGAAGAGGCCGCAGATACTAACCCACCGCAACGTCATTCAAACAACCTGACCCCACCACTTTCAATATACGAAAATTTAGCTAGATGTAATCTAAAAAAATTTCACATTCTACCCAGCCACAGTCATCCACCACTAAAAACATGAACTACAAGCCACACGCAACAAACCACCGAACCAAAAACAAACTTCCAGCCACCAGCCACAAACCCATGACGACGACCAGCCCCCGACAGCCGCCGCCTAAAAACCTGGAAAAAGCCCCCAAACCATAAAACAACCCGAAAAACGGGGAATCATGGCGGCGACGACTACACTCCCTCCCCCCACGTGCACGCACACAAACTATAACAAACCACAAAGCCCCCGGAACCCCGAAAAACAAACACAAAACGCTCAAACCAAGCCAATAGATACAAACAGAACACAAAACACCCCTAAACTTCGCCTAAATACAAGCCACATGTAACAAACCACCCTAAAAGGCAGACAACACGACCCCCAGCAACCACACATGATTTTAACCCACCAACCCAACTACATACCGTGACTCCCAGCCTCAACGACCCCCAACACCTACAAGCCCACGACCCAGGCAACAAGCTCCAAGCCATAACCAGGTTCCCCCAGAACGCACGAAAAGCCATCAGAGACGCCGAGAAACTCAACCTATCCAAACTAGAAACAAGCAACATCAAGGGCCTACTAATAGCCGGGATGGGGGGCTCCGCCGTCGGAGGCCTCCTACTAAGAGACTGGCTCAGCGACAAGTCCACCATACCCATCCAGGTCTCAAGAGGTTACCACCTACCCGCCTGGGTCGACGAGAACACCCTGGTCTACGCCGTCAGCTACTCAGGCAACACCGAGGAGACCCTGAGCCAGTACCAGGAAGCCCTGGACCGGGGCTGCCCCCTGGTATGCTTCTGCTCAGGAGGCAAACTGAGCCAGAGCGCCAGCCTCCGGAAGATACCTCGCCTCAAGTACCCCAAAGGCTACCAGCCCCGCGCAGCCATAGCCCACCAGTTCTTCAGCATAGCCACCATAACCAGGAGACTGGGCCTCATAGACGACGAGACCTGGGGCCAGGTCGCCGAGGCCCTCAAGGCCCTGGACAGGCTGAGCCGCGAGATGGATCCGGGCACACCCACCGCCTTCAACCCCGCTAAGCGGCTCGCCGAGAGCCTCAAGGGCTATATCCCCTTCGTCTACGGTGGAGAGATCCATGAGACGGTGGCGTACAGGTACACCACCCAGTTCAACGAGAACTCCAAGAGCCCCGCCGCCCACAACTTCATCCCGGAGGCATTCCACAACAGCGTCATGGCTAGAGAAGCCCCCCGGGACCTCCTGGCACGGTGCTGCGCCGTGATCATCAGAGATCCCCAGGAGGGGCCTTTATCGCCTAAGGTGGACAGGTTAACGGAACTCGTAGCCGAGTCCTTCGGTAGAGTCATCGAGGTGGAGGCAGCGGGGCAGGGGAAGCTCGCCCGCATCCTCAGCGCCCTCTACATAGGGGACTACGCCAGCGCCTACCTGGCTGTCCTCTACGGGAGAGACCCCAGCTCAACGGAGTCGATAGCGGCTCTGAAGACTGCGGCAAAGCCATGATCCACGGTTAACAGCCACGGAACCAATTCTAACCTGCTCTCTAGCCAGAGGACATGAAACGAGCCTGCTAAAAGAAGGCAGACGATTACCCGATCAGCAAGAAGGTATGTGAACCATCCTTACTGTACTCGGAGGGCTTGACTTTGACGTGTTTTCCCGCTGCTTTCGACGCCAGGAAACTCGCGAACATGCCCTGAGGG
>DATKWY010000287.1:0-6514 GCA_035529295.1 Candidatus Desulfaltia sp.
CACCAGCTCGTCCTTCACGGACCGGGTGCAGGCGGCGTCCACTGTGAGTATCTCGGTTACGCCCTCGAGGCCCCGGACGAACGCTTTGAGCTCGTTGAAGTCCAGGCTCTCCCTGAGTACGTCGCCGCACGTGCAGAATAGTACCTGTACGCTCATGGCTATACCTCCTTGACCTCCACCATGCTGCCATCCACGCTGATGTCGAAGTCAACCATGTGGACGCTACAGCTTGTGCAGGGGTCGTAGCACCTGACTATCTTCTCCAGCCTCCAGCACGCCTCGGCCCTCTTGGCGGGGTCGGCCAGCTCGGGGGCGTATATCTTGGCGTTCTCAAACAGGTCTTGCTGTATGAGGGGGTGGTTGTAAGTGGTAGGCGCCATGATGTTGGCGTACCTTATGAGGCCCTGGCCGTCGATCACATAATGATGGGTAAGGATGCCCCTGGGGGCCTCTATGAAGGCCGCGCCCTCGCCGCCCCGGCTCTTCACTGGGACCCTGATGTCGTCCTTGGTGATGCCCGGGTCCTCCAGCATCTGGAGTACCTCCTCCTGGCCAGCTATCAGCTCGGGTATCCTGGCCAGGTTGAAGCCCTGCACCTGTATGCAGGTACGCGGGAACAGCTTCAGGTACCTTTCCTCGTACTCCCGTGCCACGGGGAAGGGAATCCTGCTGGCCACATTGAGCCTGGCCAGGGGCCCGACCCTCAGGTTGCCGCTGACGCCCTCAGGCTTATAGTAGGGCACCTTGGTGCTGCTGTGGCTCCAGACGGCCTCCTGTATGTAGTTATAGTACTTGGAGGGGTTGAACCTGGCCAGCTCCTTGCCTGTGCCCGATATGATCCTGGCATCGCCATCGTAGACGTCGTAGTGGCCGTCGGGGCCGTTAACCAGGGCCATGAAGTTGGTGTCCACGTCGGGGAACTGGCTGCATGACAGGGAGTCCTTCTCGTAGATGTCGAAAACGAAGTCGGCGTAGGCCTTGATGAGCTCCAGGACCTCCTTGCCCTCCTCCAGGAGCTCGTCCCGGCGCTGCTCCTTCAACTGCAGCGTCTGGCCGCCGGGCACGCTGGTGACCACCTGCACTATCCTCCCGCCCGTGGCCTGAACCACCTTGTTACCGTAGGCGTGTATCTTCAACGCCGCCTTACCAATCTCCGGGTACTTGCCCATGAGGGCTATGAAGTTCCTGCCCTCGGCGGGCAGCCCCACCAGGTCCGGGATGGCCAGGAAGGCGCTGTGAAGACTGTGGCTGGTGACGAAGCCGCCTGCGTTCATGAGGCGCCTCAGCTTGACAGCCGTCTCCGTTGGCTTGACGCCCCACGCGTCCTCTATGGTCTTAACTGAGACCAGGTGATGGCTCACGTAGCAGATGCCGCATATGCGCTGCGTCAGCCGGGGCGCCTCCTCGGCGCGTTTGCCGGTGACCAGGTACTCGAAGAACCTGGGGGCCACGGTGATCTGGAACTTGAGGTCGTGGAGCTGGTTGTCCTTGATCTCCACCTTGATCTTTCCCATGCCCTCGATCCTGGTGAGGGGGTCCACTTCAACTATCTCTGGCATATCATCTCCTCCGGGCCAGCTCACTGAGCACGGACTCTGCGTACGTGAACCTGTAGAGCATGGCGCTGTACTTGTTGGCGTCGAAGCCGTCCTGGAGCTGGGTAAGGAGCCCAGTCATGGCGTCGATCATGGCTAGGCCCTGGTCGTCCACCTCCAGGCACTTTCCTCTGCACCCCTCGCAGGTGTTGCCTGCTTGGGGGCAGGGGGCCCCGCATCCGCCCATGGTGGCGGGCCCCATGCAGAAGTAGCCCTGCTCCAGCAGGCACCTGTCGGGATCGGGGAGGTCCTCGTGGATGCGTTTCAGGCTCTTGTCGTACTCTCCCAGCCTCTCCTTGGGACAGTCGTTGCAGACCTGGGTCCTGTTGACCTCGGGCTCCTCTCCGCTGAGGAGCGATGTGAGTGTGCCGGCGATGTCCGTCACCTCGGGCGGGCACCCGGGTATCGTGTAGTCCACCTTGACGAAGTGCTTGATGGGGTGCTGCTCCGGGAGGCTCTCCAGGTGCGTTGGCACCGTACCCTTGTCCGTGCCCCTGTGGTTGCTGTAGATCATCTCCATGAGCTGCCTCCCGTCCTTGAGGTTGGCGAGGCCCGGGATGCCCCCGAAGGCCGCGCAAGCCCCCAGGGCTATGACGACCTTGGACTTTTCCCGTATCTCCTTGATTATCTCCTCCTCGTGGGTGTTCCTTATACCGCCCTCCACTAGAGCCACGTCGATGCCGTCGGGTATCTCCTTGGCGTCCAAGAGGGTGGGCGCGTACACAGGCTCGTTCGCCGCGAGGATATCTATCAGGGCCTCATGAAGACCCAGGGCGGCGACTTGACACCCGCTGTCCCCCGCCAATCCGATCAGTAATATTCTTGCCATGTCATCTCCTGCCTAAACTCTGACAGTTAGGCCCAGGCGCCTGGCATCACCGCGGATGGGCTTGATGGGGCCTTCCGGTTTAATGCATTCTTTGGGCATCCTGGGAATCTTATAGTCGTTAAAATGCAATCATATATTGTTTTCGTAAACAAGTTTTGTCAAAAACTACACAGCATCTTCTGTATATACTGGACCACGCAATTTCTCGGTGAGGAACGCTACATAGCCGGCTATGTCGCCCTTCACGTTGACCTGTATGGGGCCCATGGGGTCATCCCCCTCCAGGTTCAGGGACACATGACCCGCATAGGCGGACTGCTTGTTGAGGCCGAAGCTCAGCTCGTCTTCCCGCGTCCACCGGGTGAACACCCTACTTATGGTGTTCCTTATCCTGTCCTGGGCTATCCTGCTCCTGAGCTCCTTCACTGCCTCAACGCCCTCCAGCTTGGCCGTGATGACCTCGTTCTCGTGGTCCACCTGGAGCTCGATCTCACCGAAAAGGTTCTTCACAGCCTTAGCCACCTTTAGGGGGTCCTCCGTGGGCTGCACCCTGACTCTAATACACGTGGTCGTCAAGTTCCCTCAGCCTCGTAAGCACCCTGTCGAGGCGCCTCTCCAGCTCATCTAACCCGTTCTCGTTGGTGATTATGTAGTCGCTCATAGCTATGGCTTCCCCCATGCCGAAGCTCAGCTCCCTGTGGTCCCTCTCTCTGAACACCTGTCTGTTGGGGGGGTCGTCGCTGCGGCCCCTGCTCCTCAGCCTCCTGTACCTGGTCTCAGGGGACGCGTGGGCCGCCACCATGTATATCCTGAAGGCCTCCTCGAAAGCGTAGACCTCATCCAGGCTCCTCACCCCGTCCAGGGCCACCCTGTCATTGGGCTCTCCTATGACGAGGGGGATGCACTTCTTGGCCACCGCCTCGTCTCCCCCCGTCTCCCTTATCTCCTGGGCCATCCTGCCCAGGTTCTCGGGGGTGGGCGCAAGGTTCCTCATACGGACCTCGTGCCTGATGACGTCCCCCATGGTGAGCACAGTGTACCCCTTGTCCTGGAGAAGGTTGGCGAGGGTGGTCTTGCCCGAGCCGGCCATCCCGGTGATGAGGAGCAGCTTTCTCTTAGCCATCAGGCAACCCGCTCCAGGCCCTCGAACCGGGTCTTGATGTACACGGGGCTGAGGCCAGCTTGGTGTGCAGCCTGCGCCAGGGTCAACATGTGGTCCTTTGTGGGGCGGTCCCTGTTTTTAAACTCTGGGGATAGGATGTCTCCCTCGTTGTCGAACTGTTGGAGGTAGTAGACGGTGACACGGCCAACGATGTCCTCGGCTAGACGGGCTATGAACCCCACGTCGTCGCTCAAGGTGGGGGCGACGGTGGTCCTGGCCTCCACCTCTATGCCTAGCTCTAGGCACAGGTCGAGGACAGCGTCCACTGAGGCCGCCAGGCTTGCGCCGGCCCCAGGCATCCCAGACACCCTGCCGTATTCTTCCGCTTCCAAGGGGGCCTTCACGTCCAGGGCCACCCGGTCCACCAGTCCGGACTCCAGGACCTTCCTGGCCGAGTCGAGCAGCGTGCCGTTGGTGTCCAGCATGACCTTCAGATCGTGCCTCTTCACAAGCCTAGCAGCTTCGATGACAGCGTCGGGCTGCAGCAGGGGCTCTCCCCCCGTGAACACCACGGCGTCCAGTTGGGGCACAGGCTCTAGGCCCATCCTAAGCCTCTCCTCCAGAACGCTCATGAGCACCATCTGACCCGAGTCGCGGGGTATCAGAGAAGAGTTCTGGCAGTAGGGGCACCTGATGTTGCAGCCGGCGAAGAAGACCACCAGGCTCACGTTGCCGTACCAGTCCACGGTGCTCATGTCCGTTATCCCACCTATTCTCATGTCCCCAGCACCGGTCAAGATCAGTCACCCTTTCATCGCGGCTGGTAGATTTTAGGGTTTAGGCTAGGGCCCCCAGGATGTAGACGCCCACGAATATGATGAAGCTGCTGGCCACACGTATCCTGCCGTACCTCTCCCCTAGGAGGGCCACCCCCATGAGGGCGCCCAGGACCACGCTCACCTGCCTCAGCGCCAGGATGTAGCTCACCTGGGCCAGGCTCAGGGCCACCAGCACCAGTATGTAGCCACCCTTCATGAGGAAACCCGCCACGGACACCCTGAGCAGCCTCCCCTCCGCCTCAGCCAACACAGCCTTGAGGCCCCGCCGGTACAGAGTTACAGCCGCCAGGCTGCCGGTGATGAAGAAGCCAAGCCAGAAGGAGTACCTGAGGGGGTCCACAGCCGTCACCCCCAGCTTGTCCGATATAGAGTAAACCGTGGTCCCCAGCGCAGCCACCAAGGCGTACACAGAGGAGGGCTCACGGAGACCCCTGATGGGCTGAGCCAGGTCGCGGACGCTCAGGCCCTTCAAGTGGAGGGTGTAGACGCCCAGGAAGATCACCAGGATGCCCACCAGGCCCCACGCTGTGATCTCCTCGCCGAGGAAGACGGCGGCCACCAGAGCCACAAATACGGGGCTGCTCCTCGCCACAGGGTAAACTACGCTGAGGTCCCCCTCCTCGTAGGCCTTACCCAGGCCTAGGAAGTAGGCGGTCTCCGCCACGGCGCTAACAGCCAGGAAGGGCACGGCCTCTAGGGGCAGGCTCCAGTCGGGGAGGATGAAGGCGAACACCGGGATGAACATTATCAGGGCCGCCACGTTGAGGAGCAGCATGAAGGACTCCTTGTCCCCGCCCTCCTTGGCCAGGTAGTTCCAGAGGGCGTGGCTCACAGCCGAGACCATCACCAGGGTGAAGGGGAGGACATCCATGAAAGGCACCTAGGGCTCAACATACACGGGGTTGGTCCAGGCCCTGCCCCCGTCCTCGCCGGTCACCTGGACCCTGACGTAGTGCTCACCAGGCCCCGGCGTGTACGAGGCCTCGGTGAGGCCCCCTTCCTCCGCCTTGTAGCAGACGCCTAAGCACGGCACAGTGACGAAGGCTATCTTCCCTGCGGGGCTACAACGGACCCGTATCTCGCCTCCGGCCACTTCGACGCCGTGGATGGTTGGGCCGCTGCTGCTGTAGTAGCTGCCCCGCCTCAAAGCTTCCAGAATGCTCTCCTCTGAGTTGTCGGCCGCCTTCACCATCACCCAGCCCCCGAAGGAGTCGTCCGGAAGGTTCTCGCGCTCCTTGCTGTGGGCGTCGTCCACGGCCACACCGTTTACCATGCGCCCCAGGGTCAGCAGATGGTCCCAGTGGGCGAGGCCGTCCCCCCTGTCGTTCAGGAGCTCGCAGACGTGGTTGTAGGCCTCGACAGCCGTAAGGCCGCTTAGGGACGCCGCCTCGCCGTGGGTCAGCCCCGACCAGTAGGGATGCGCCAGTATGGCTGCGCCTCCAACCATGTTTACGTAGTCCACCACCCGCTGAGGGCTCAACGAAGGATCAGCCTCCTTGAAGGGCAGCTGACCGCTGAGGCCCAGGGCCACTATGTGGTAGAATGTGCCGGCGTCGCTTCGGCCCACGCTAAGCTCCTCCCCCTGGACCATTGTGAATCCACCGCCGCTCAGGCCTCTGGTATCCACGTACCTGCCATGATCGGTGACGGCCAGGAACCCGTACCCGGCGCCCCTGTACCGATCCGCGTGCTCCTCGGGTGTCAGCCTGCCGTCGCTGTGGACGGTATGGGTGTGGAGGTTGCCTTTGAGCCAGACGCCCGGCGCATGGAAGGGATCAGTGTACCTGAGGTTCATGGGATCATGGTGTGCCCTTCAACCGTTTATCGGTTGCCTTCATGGTAACATTAAATGGTGGCGAGCCCCATTCCATAAGGCAATGAGTGTCAGATGCTTCATGGCTGTAGAGTGCGACGACGAGCAGGTGCTCTCAGGTTTCAGGGAGGTGGGGGCCCGCCTGAGCGTAACCGGCGCCGACCTGAAGCTGGTGGAGACCGAGAACGTGCACCTCGCCCTCAAGTTCCTTGGAGAGATACCTGAGGCCCATGGTATCATGGTGCAGCCTTCAACCGTTTATCGGTTGCCTTCATGGTAACATTAAATGGTGGCAAGCCACATTCCATAAAACAATGAGTGTCAGATGCTTCGTGG
>DATKWY010000288.1:0-10494 GCA_035529295.1 Candidatus Desulfaltia sp.
CGGCGAGGGAGTCACCTTCCGCGAGATGAAGGGCTACCTGAAGGCCTACCTGGAGGGCTTAGGTCTTAAAAAGTTCAGGTTCCGCCCAGGCTACTTCCCCTACACGGAGATGAGCATGGAGGCCGAGGTCTGGATCGAGGAACGCGGCGCATGGATGGAGCTCTTCGGCGCAGGCATATTCAGGCCAGAAGTAGTTAAACCCCTCATAGGCATCGATGTGCCCGTCCTCGCGTGGGGCCCAGGCTTCGACAGGCTGGTCATGCAGAGCTACAAGGTCAACAACATAAAGGAGCTTTACAGCAACGACATAGGACTGCTGAGGGGGGCCAAGCTGTGGGTGAGGTGAGCTAGATGCCGGTCATAGACGTCAACCTGGAAGACTTCAGACAACTCCTGGGAAGAAAAGTAACCGTAGAGGAGCTGCGGGACAGACTGCCCATGATGGGCACAAGCTGGGAAGGGCACCGAGACGACAAGAAGGAGGCCACCGAGGAAGGCTTCGCTCTAGAGGTGTTCCCCAACAGGCCCGACCTCCTCAGCATAGAGGGACTCGTCAGAGCGTATGCCTCCTGGACAGGGGAGAAAACTGGGCTGAGAAAGTACCCAGTGAAAAAATCAAGCTACAAGGTCATAGTGGACGAGAAGACCCAGAGCGTGAGGCCGTGGTTCGTCACAGCCGTCGTGAAGAAGGTGAACTTCGACGACGCCCTCATCCGCAGCTTCATCCAGATGCAGGAGAAGCTCCACATGACCCACGGCCGCAAGCGCCGCAAGGTTGCCATAGGCCTCCACAACCTGGAGCCCGTGGAGTTCCCCGTTACCTACACCACCAAGCCCCCGGGCTTCAAGTTCAGGCCTCTGGGTGAGCGGTTCGAGAAGGATCTCACCTGGATTCTGACGGAGATGAAGACGGGCAAGGAGTACGCGTGGACGGTTGAGGGCTTCGACGAGTACCCCATGATCCTCGACAGGAAGGGCATGGTGCTCAGCATGCCCCCCATAATCAACGGCGAGTACACCAGGGTGGACGAGGTCACCACCGAGCTATTCATAGACGTCACCGGAACCGACCTGAAGGCCATCACAGAGGTTCTGAACGTAATCTGCGTCACCCTGGCCGACAGGGGCGCCGAGGTGCACGAGGTCCACAACCACTACCCGGACGGCTCAGTGCTGACGACACCCAGCCTGAAGCCCTGGACCATGGAGCTGGACAACGGCTACGTCAACAGGACCCTGGGCGTCGAGTTCACCCCCGAGGAGACCGCCTCGGAGCTGGAGAAGATGGGCCACGCAGCCAAGGTCAAAGGCAGCAAGATACAGGTCAGCATCCCCTGCTACAGGGCAGACATAATGCACCCCATAGACCTTGTGGAGGACGTGGCCATAGCCCACGACTACGACGCCTTCGAGCCCGTGATACCGCCCATCCACACCGCGGCCGGGGAGGACCCCCTAGAGGTCTTCAGCAGGCAGCTCCGCAACTTCATGGTGGGCTTCGGCCTCATGGAGGTGGTCACCTTCATGATGAGCAACAGGGATAAGCTGTTCACCAGGATGACGCTGCCCGAGGAGCCCATCTGCGAGACCGAGAACCCCAAGATGGAGACCTACGACAGCCTCAGGAACAGGCTGCTGCCCAGCATCATGGAGGTCCTCAGCTTCAACAAGCACCACGGGTATCCCCAGAACCTGTACGAGGTGGACGACGTGGTGGTCATAGACCCCGCCACGGAGACCGGGGCCAGAACGAGGAGACGCCTAAGCGTCGTCCTCTGCCACGCCCGCGCCAACTTCAGCGAGATCAAGGGGCTTATGAACAGCGTCCTGGAGAACCTGGAGGTGGAGGCAGAGGTGGAGGAGGGGGGCTGGGACTGCTTCATCGAGGGCAGAAGGTACACGGCATCGGTGGGCGGAGAGCCCCTGTGCTGGGCCGGCGAGGTGCGGCCTGAGGCCCTGGAGAGGTGGGGCCTGGAGATGCCTGTGGCGGCCCTGGAGATGGACCTAGACCTTCTATTCAGCCTCGTCCAGGGCTGATTCATCCACCTTATTCAAGACGCCTGTGATGAACTCGGTCTTGGCGTCGGTGTATCCTATGCGGTTCTCCCCGTAGTGGTGGGCTAGCCGTTTCTTCAGCTCATGGTACTCTTCTGCTGCATGTGGGTGGGCCCGCAGGTAGTCCCTGAAGGCGAGCTGCCGCCTCCAGTGGCGGCTGCCCTCCACCACCAGGTGGACGTGGTGGTAGAGCTCACGGGTGCCCCATCCGAGGCAGTAGAACCACTCAGGGTCGCCTGGCTGGGGGGTGACATCCGTGTATCCATTCATCTCCAGGGCTTTCTGCACCCGGTCTGCCTCAGCCCGGTCCCTGACCCCCACCATGATGTCTACGATGGGTTTAGCTCCGAGGCCAGGTACCGCGGTACTACCCATGTGAACCACCGTCAAGCCGGGGGCCCCCAGAGCCTCCATGATCCTGCGCCTCTCCGCCTCGAAGCGCTTCGGCCACTCCGGGTCGTAGTCCACTATCACGACCCTTACTTTTGGAGCCACGCCTATCCCTACTCCTACACGTGCTTATGTTTTATACATTGATACGCGCATCCATGGATGTATGGAGGATAAACCCGGGTTCTCACCCAACCTGGCTATTCTGGTGAGCATCGCTGCGGTGTCCACGGCGTCCATCCTCATACGGATGAGCGAGGCGCCCCCCATCACCATAGCGGCCTACAGGATGGTCCTATCCACCCTCATCCTGGCGCCCTTCTACGTTAGAGGCGGGGGCCTGGGAAGGCTCAGGGAGATGGATGGGAGACGACGCCTCAGCCTCGTAGCCATAGGCGTGGTCCTGGCGGTCCACTTCGCGTCGTGGATCACCAGCCTCAGCCTCACCAGCGTTGCCAGCTCCGTGGTCTTCGTCCACATTGACCCCATCTTCGTGGCTCTGGTCAGCCACTTCCTCCTGGGGGAGAGGGTGACGCGGAGGACGGCCGCTGGTGTGGTGATAGCCTTCGCGGGGGCCACCCTCATCGCCCTGGGGGACATGGGGGCGGGGGCCGAGAGCCTGTACGGGGACGCCCTGGCTCTGCTCGGCGGCGTCATGCTGGGCATATACATCATGGGGGGCAGGCACCTGCGGCAGAGCCTGGACCTGGTCTCCTACGTGACCCCTGTCTACGCCACTGCCGCCCTGGTACTGCTGGCGGCGTCCGCGGTTCTCGGGGCCCCCCTGACGGGTTACCTGGCAGGCGAATACGTCATCTTCCTGGCCATTGCCGTGGTCCCCATGATCTTCGGGCACACTGTGTATAACTGGGCGCTGAGGTACGTGTCCGCGCCCATAGTGTCCTTGAGCCTCCTGGGGGAGCCCGTGGGGGCCAGCCTCCTGGCGTACCTGATCCTGGGGGAGGCGCCGGGTCAGATGGTGGTCCTCGGCGGCGTGGTGACCCTGGCCGGGATACTTGTGAGCGCCTACAGGCCGGAGTAGAGGTTGATGCAATGCTTTTACCAACAAAACACATATATTTTAGCTAATTTTGACGTGTTAAAGCTATTCTCCCAGAAGGTTTAAAGGAATCACGGTCGGATTCTACGCCAAGCAGACGAATGAGTTGTCCCAGACGCCTGAGTGAGTTCTATTGGACGCGAATGTCATCGTAATCCTCGTATCACTCGCCCTGTTCCTGGCCTACTTAAGTGGCATAATATTCATCCACACGGGGATCCCGGACACCGTGTGGCTGATAGGGTTCGGCGCCCTCTTCGGGCCGGTCATGAACCTGTTCAACGCTGACCTACTGAGGCCCATGGCCCCCATCCTGGTGTTGATGGCGTTGAACCTCCTCATGTTCGAGGCGGGCATGAACCTGGATCTCAAGACCTTCAAGGAGGCCATGCGGAAGTCCAGCGCCTTGGCGGCCTGCACGTTTCTCCTCACCACGGCGTCGGTGGGGTACCTCCTGCACTACATCATGCCTCAGTACTTCAACTACACGCAGGCGCTCCTCTTCGGCGCCATGATCGGCGGCACCAGCACCTCCACGGTTCTGGGAATCCTTGGCAGCATGCAGAGGTACAGCCCAAGCGTAGGGGACACCCGGAGGTTACTGGTGCTGGAGTCCATCGTGTCTGACAGCCTCTGCATCGTCACCGCCATGACCCTCATGCGCATCATACAGGCGCCCAGCATCCCCCTCAATGATGGAATTAAGGACATCATCTTCGTCTTCACAGTCTCCATATTAATTGGGTTCTGGGCGGGGGTACTCTGGGTCCAGATACTGAACCTCGTCAAGAACAGGCCCTTCAACTACATAATGACCATCGCGGCCCTCTTCATCGCCTACATAGTGAGCGAGGAGCTGGGGGGCCCCGGCGCCGGGAGCATAGCCGCCCTGGCCTTCGGCATGACCCTCACCAACTACCCGCTCCTGGCCAAGCGTTTCGGGCTCCGGGAGAACGTGCGGGTGGAGATGAGGAGGCTGAGGTCCTTCCACGAGGAGATCACGTTCCTCATCAAGTCCTTCCTGTTCCTCTTCGTGGGGCTGGAGATCACCTTGAACGCCGAGTACCTCTTCCTCGGGCTGGGCATCACGGCCCTCATTGGAGCCGTGAGAGTAGTGTCCGTGTACATCACGGACTCCATAGTGGACATAAGTGATCTGGAGGCCAGGGTCTCACGACTGATATTCAGCAACGGGTTGACCGCCCTCGTCATATCCCAGCTCCCCCTAGTCATAGAACTGCCCCACATGTACTTCCCGGACCCCAAGATATACGTGAACTTGGCCGTCCCCATAGTCATGGCTACATCCGTGTTCGGCTCATTGTTCGGCCCGCTGTTTCTGGGGAAGAAGGCCGCCCCCGAGGCCAAGCCCGAGCCGGCCATAGGATAGTAGGTTTCTTATCTCACACAGCCAGACAGTATTGATCTTCATGGCTGACACTGATAGCCTTAAGAAAAGCGTCCAGATGGAAGTGGACGCGCTGATGCCTCAGCTGAAGAAGCTGAAGGACGAGATTGGAGAGAACCCTGAGCTCGGAAGCGAGGAGTACAAGTCCAGCAAGCTCCTGGTGGAGGAGCTGAGGAGGCACGGGTTCAAGGTGGAGCACCCCTTCTGTGAGATGGACACGGCCTTCAAGGCGGTCTATAAGGGCAAAGGAGAGGGCCCCGTCATCGCCATCCTGTGCGAGTATGACGCCCTCCCGGGTGTGGGCCACGGCTGCGGCCATAACATCATTGGGACAGCTGGGGTTGGAGCCGGTATAGCGGTGAGCAAACTCATGAAGGATCTGCCTGGGGATGTGTGGGTTGTGGGCACGCCCGCCGAGGAGGGCCACGGCCCCTACGGTGGCGCCAAGGTCAGGATGGTTAACGCCGGCGTCTTCAAGGACGTGGACGTCAGCTACATGATCCACCCCATGACGGGGACCAGCATGGTGACGGGTAACTTCCTTGCCGTCTCAGGGGTAGAGATAGTGTTCAAGGGTAAGACGGCTCACGCGGCGGCGGACGCCCACAACGGGTTGAACGCCCTCAACGCGGCCGTCCTCACCTACATGGCCATCCACGCCAACAGGCAGCAGCTCCGCCGCGACGCCAACGCCGTCGTCCACGGGATCATAACCGAGGGCGGTCTGGCCAGCAACATCATCCCAGACAAGGCGGCCCTCAGGTTCGGGGTCAGGAGTAGCGACACCAGCTATGTGCCCACCCTGGTGGAGATGGTGGTGAACAGCGCCAGGGGCGCGGCCATCGCGACGGGGTGCACCATGGAGCACACGGTTTCCACGGGGCTGAAGTCCAACCTCCATAATAAGAAGCTGGAGAGCCTCTACATGGAGGCCTTCGACGATCTGGGCCACGAGTACAGGGACCCGACGGAGGTTGCAGTCATGCCCCCCGGGGGGAGCACGGACTTCGCAGACGTGACCCACGTGGTTCCGGGCATCCACCCCATGGTCGGGATAACCCAGAAGGAGATGACCATGCACAGCAGGGAGTTTGCCGATGCCACCATGACCCCGGACGGGGACAAGGGCCTGGAGACGGGCGCCAAGGCCATGGCCATGGTCACGGTGGAGCTGCTGGCGAACCCGGGGCTGCTGGCGGAGATCAAGAAGGAGTTCGAGGAGAAGCGCCTCTAGCCCCTTTATATCTCATCTCACCCACCATATCTCATGACTTCTGAGTCTTTCTGGGTCAAGCACAGGCTGGTCAGTCTCCGCGACGGCGCGGCTGTCACGCTGCGCCCCGAGGAGCCCCGGGACCTGGAGCCCACGTGGAGCATGTTCTCGTCCCTTTCAAGGGACACCCTACGGTTCTTGCCCATCCCCATCACTCGGGAGAGGGTGGAGGGCTGGTTCAGGGACATCAACTACGAGAGGGCCCTCCCCATACTCGCCTTCGCGGAGACCTCTGAGGGCGAGAGGATGATAGCCTCTGCGACCCTCGCCTTCAACCAGGCGCCCCACGTCAGGCACGTGGCCCAGTTCGGGATCACCGTCCACGACGACTACCAGAACCGGGGACTGGGTACGATCCTGACGCAGTACATGGTAGAGATAGCCAAGGAGAGGGGCGTCAAGAAGATCAGCCTGGAGGTCCTGGTGGACAACGACCGAGCCATAAGGGTCTACGAGCGATGCGGCTTCAAGAAAGAGGGGAGGCTGGAGAAGGCCCACTGGAACTACGTGACGCAGGCTTTCTGCGACGACTACCTCATGGCCCTGATCCTGGAGGGCTAGTTCTCCAGCCACTCCAGTACCTCTGGGACGCCCACCAGGCTGTCGCCGGGCTGCACCACAGGGTTCTGCTTTATGGTGAACACGTAGCCGTCCTGGGGCGCCTTCAGGCGCTCCAGCACCTCGAAGGTGCGGGGGCTGTATACGTAGCCCACCTCCTGGTCCTTCTTGACGGTGTCCCCCAGCTTCACAGTGGGGATGAAGACGCCCCCCTTCTGGCTGTGAGCCGCGTACACCTTGGGGTCGGCCCTCCATTTTAGCTTCACCTGCCTCGGGGGCAGCTTCACCTTGCCCTCGATGATGCCCAAGTCGATCATGATGTTCTTGAGCCCCTGGTAGGCGATGCCCACGGTCTCCTCGTCGAAGTAGCCGTGGCCGCCCAGCTCAGGGACGATGGCCGGGACCCCCTTGTCTACGCAGCACGCCCTGAGGGTCTTTCGTCCGCCGTAGGGCTCCGTCTCCACGTAGAGGATGGGGGCGCTGAACAGCCTGGCCATCTCCTCCGACCTCTCCGCGGTCTCCCGGGGTGCCTTCTCGGAGACGCCGTCGGCCTCATAGAAGACCCAGGCCGGGCAGTAGAGGCTGGCTGTGTGGAGGTCCACCACCTCGTCGGCGTGGCAGACCAGCTCGGTCCATATCCTGTGGGCCATCCTCTCGGTGAGGGTGCCGTCTGGCCTGCCGGGCCAGATCCTGTTCATGCCCCCGGGCTGGGGGTCGAACATGGTTGCCCGGGTCTTCTCCCTGAAGGCCAGGGGGTTGGGGAGGCAGTAGATGAGGGTGCCCTTCATCATGGCTGGGTCCAGCTCCGCCATCAGCCGCCTGACGCCCTCCAGGCCCATGATCTCTGAGCCGTGCTGGGCCACCTGGACGTACAGGGTCTTTCCGGGCATGGAGCCGCGGAGGACGGTGTAGGGCACCTCCAGGCTCTGTCCGTCGGGCCAGAAATCGGGGAAGGATAGAACGCCTCTCTTCAGCTCGCCGGGTCCTACGGTGAGCCCGGCCACGGTTATGGGTTCACTCATAACGAATCCCAGAAAACTTTGCCCGAAGAGTATTAGAGGTTTCTCAGATGGGGGTCCAGTGGATGCTCTTGCTGGTGGTGTACCTCTGCTTCACCTGGAGCCCCATGCCCATGCTGACTATCTCGGGGACGACCAGGTCCCTGAACCTTTCGCTGGGTTGCCCCAGCTCGATGCCTTGGCACTCGGGGTCCAGGTACAGGTAGAAGGTCTGGCCGCGGAAGGTGACGGCGCCGTTGTCGCCGCGCTTGTAGACGGGCTTGTTGTGTATTCTGAAGGGGAAGAGCCTGCACGCTGTGGGTTTGGTTCCTTGGAGGGTGCATATCCACCTGCCCATGAGGGGGCGCTGGAAGATGCAGCGGCCGTCGGGCTGGTTCCTGAGGTAGGCTTTGCCGATGCCGTACTCCATGACGGCGGGGCCGTATGTGGAGCCTACGGTGACCATCTCCTCCATCTTGAGAGGGACGCGGTATCCTATGCAGCAGTTGCCGCATGCTTTGCATGACCAGGTGTTGACTTCGGTCCAGGGGACCAGTGCGCCTTTCCTCAAGTCAGTCTTAGTGGTTATGCATCGGGAGGCTAAATAGGTAACGCATCAGGCGGACGCAGAACCCGGTGGACACGGTACTGCGCCTATGCCAAATCATAGTGATGCTTCTTATTACCTTGTTACATGGAATAACAATCCTAATAATCGCTTAGAACATGTTTGAATTTGTTGTATTTTATTTCACTCACCTAGGAAAAAAATTTCATATTAGAGTCATTTAAATAAAAATCTCATTCTCCTTATTGGCCTTCCAATTTTTATAAATCCTCGTAAGAGATGAAGCAATAAATATGATACCAATGTTTTCAATTAGAAAAGTATTGAGGGTTATGTGATACTGAGTAATAGAATATCCTCCGGTTGGAGCGTCAACAGCAATTACTGTCTTTGTCCCATTTTCTATGGTTCTTACAGAGTATCCTGTGAGTAAAACTCCAAGTAATAATAATACAGTTACTAGCTTAGAATTGCGCTCTCCCTTCCCCAATTACCCTCAATCCTCTTTAACATCTCAACTAAATGTGAATTTAATACTACGTTTTAGAACACAATTATTTTAATCAAGATTTCTTGAATAATACGAGCTTATTATAGAGAATAATAAATATCACAGAGTTCTTGTTATATCGAGAAATTAAATATCCGCGTTACATGGAACAATGTAGCTAACATTCCATTTTCTGAATTCTTCATAGGTGAACTGGTCTATTCTCGGTCTCTCAGCTTCACCGCGTCGTAGACCCCCGCCAACAGAAACTGAACACCCACACCCAGGAACAGCCCCGAGTCGAACACCAGCCTATCATACCTCTCCCTAAGCCCCGGCAACTCAAAGACGACCCTGAACGACTGTAGCAGAGGATACCCATAGGGGCCCTCAAATCTGACTCTGCTCTCCAAGAGGAGAGTACTGTGGCCAAACCGCTGTCACTGCTATTCTTTTAATAAGTTCAAAGTAGGAATGTAAATGTGATAACCCATGAAGCAGATAAAGGGATCAAAGACCGAGAAGAACCTGCTGAAAGCCTTCGCGGGGGAGAGCCAAGCCCGGAACCGGTACACCTACTTCGCCAGCCAAGCCAAGAAGGACGGCTACGAGCAGATATGCGGCATCTTCCTTGAGACGGCTGAGAACGAGAAGGAGCACGCCAAGGTCTTCTTCAAGCACCTGGAGGGCGGCGAGGTGGAGATCACCGCAAGCTACCCCGCCGGCAAGATAGGCACCACGGAGGAGAACCTCCTGGCGGCGGCCGAAGGCGAGAAACTGGAGTGGGGGACCCTGTACCCCGGCTTCGCCAAGACCGCCAAGGAAGAGGGTCTCGATGAAGTCGCAGAGTCCTTCACTGAGATAGGGGATGTGGAGGAGGAGCACGAGAAACGGTACCGCAAGCTCCTGGACAACGTGAAGAAGGGCACAGTCTTCAAGAGAAACAAGGAAGCCAAATGGAAGTGCCGCAACTGCGGATACGTCCACCACGGCAAGGAGGCGCCCGACGTGTGCCCGGCCTGCAAGCACCCCAAGAGCTACTACGAGCTGATGGCAGAGAACTACTAACATAATCTATCCTTTTTTCATTATATGCAAGAGCCGCTGAAACGCGGAAGCATCTCACTGAAGAAAAAGCAAGAAACAAAAGATGGAATTTTTTTTCCGCCTTATCCCGGCTGGCACGGGATAAGCCACCAAGCTGAAAACGATACGCCCACCACACCAGCGCAGGAGCACCCGGGAGATGGGGAGGGGGTAGAGCAGATGAACCGGAAGCGGCCGCCCCAGGCCAAAAGGAGGCCAGGTAACACGCCTTATTGATCCCATTCTATGCAAAAACGCCGTCCATTCCACACAGAAACACGGGCCACTCAGCACAGAAACACGGCGCAGCGGATGGCCGATGTACAAAAAAGGTAGGGGGTATCGATTTTAGGAAGAAAAAACCTCCTAAAATAGAGGTCTCCGCCACCCAGAGCCAAGGTGATCACAACCCAGCGGCCTCAGACGACGCCCATCAGACCTTAAGCATGGTACACGGCGCCCCGCTGCAACCTGAAGGGTTACTTATACGAGGAGAGGCACCCGCTCAGCCGGCAGAGAGATAGAGGTCACCGCAGAAAAACCGGAAACAGCCGCCCCAGGACAAAAGGAGGCCCGGAACCCCTCCAATGCGGCTCGAATCTTCACAG
>DATKWY010000289.1:0-2653 GCA_035529295.1 Candidatus Desulfaltia sp.
AAAACAAGAAACACTGTAAAAGCCTTCGTGTTCTTCACGCACATAATGTATCTAATAAGCAGTTTAAATCTTGGTTTTACATTTTTTTAAGTAATTAAATCATTTAGATTGTTTCACTAAAAGTTCTATTTTTATTCAGGATGTTATGGTGCCGCTGAAGTGATTTGAACACTTGACCCCTCGGTCTTCAGCCGAGCGCTCTCCCAGTCTGAGCTACAGCGGCACGCACAATAACACCAAGCGGAGTTAATATAAGCCTTACTCAGACCCCAGAAAGCTCTTCACAGTGAAGACGACGCCCTCGGAAACCACTAACGGTATGTAGGCCAGAAGGTACAGTGCCCTGAACAAGTCGTATCCGAGTGACGAGGGGTACAGCTCCCGCAGCAGCCTCAGGGGGACCCGGGTGGCGCCCGTGATCCTAGTCCTGTAATCCAGCATCACGTTGAGGACGAGCCTCTTCAGCCAGCCGCTGTGCTCACGGAAGATTCGGGCGTGCTCCCGCTCGTGGCGGAGTATCCTGTCATGGAGTTTCAGGTAGCGTTTGAGGCCCTCGTGGAGGATGATGGTGTCCGTGAGGTAGTTATACTCGCCGAGGGCCTGGGGGCAGGGGTGGTAGTGGATCCGGGTCATCGCAGCCGCCTGGAATGGATCCAATTAGCCTCGGGGTTTTATCACGGTTGCGGTCACACGTGAAAACCCTATATCATGGGACGCCGAGGATAACCCATGTTCAAACAGGTTCTCGACAAGGTCATCAGGGAGGCCTCGGGGGAGATAGCCCTCAACTACGTGGCGGAGATCAGCGGCCACCACAGGATCCAGGCCAGCCCTGGCCTCTCGGACGCCGTGGCGTGGGCCGTTGAGACCTTCAAGGCCAACGGCGTGGAGGCTGAGGTGCACAGTTACCCGGCGGACGGCAAGGGGTACGCCTGGAGCAGCCTCATGTTCAAGGAGTGGAGCTGCAGGGACGCCGAGCTAGAGCTGGTGGAGCCCCAGGAGAAGGCGTGCTTCCTGGCCAGGTGGAAGGAGTCCAAGCTCAGCCTCATCCAGAGGAGCCACCCGGCTGGCCCCGTGACGGCCGAGGTGGTTCACGTGGGCAAAGGGGAGGAGCCCGAGGACTACAAGGGATTGGATGTGAGGGGCAGGATGGTGCTCACCGACGGCGACGTTCAGAGAGTCCACAGGCTGGCGGTGGAGGAGCGGGGGGCCCTGGGCCTCATCTACTATGGGACCTGGGTCAGGGAGCCTGACACGCCGGAGGGGGAGCTGGACGACGCCCTCAAGTACACGAGCTTCTGGTGGGCGGGGGAAGAGAAGCCAGGCTTCGGGTACGTGCTGACGCCCAGGAGGGGCCGGTGGCTCCGTGACCTCATCAAGGACAGTAAGAAGCCTGTACGTGTGAAAGCCAGAGTGGACAGCAGCATCCATGAGGGGGCTCTGGACAACGCATACGCCGTCATCAGGGGCACGACAGGTGAGCAGGTTGTGGTTGTGGCCCACATATGCCACCCCCAGCCCAGCTGCAACGACAACGCCTCGGGCTCGGCCGCTGCATTGGAGGCAGCCAGAGTCCTCCAGAAGCTCATCAAGTCCGGTGAGCTACCCAGGCCCAGAAGAAACATCGTGTTCACCCTGGTACCCGAGATGAGTGGCAGCTACGCGCATCTCGCGTCGAGGGAGTCCGAGATACCTGACATGGTGGCGGCTGTGAACCTGGACATGGTGGGTGAGCGGCAGTGCGTCACCAGCGGAAGCTTCATCGTGGAGAGGACCCCGGAGGCGTTCCCCAGCTACGTGAACAGCCTCATGGAGTGCGTCTTCAAGGAGGTGACCAGGGACGTGAAGAACCTGGGGGGCAGCAGCAGCTACGCGTTGTTCAGGCACACGGAGACGCCTTTCAGCGGCGGCAGCGACCACTACGTCTACAGCGACCCTTCGGTGGGTGTGGGCTGCCCCATGCTCATCCAGTGGCCCGACAAGTTCTGGCACACAAGCTACGACACCATGGACAAGGTGGACCCCGAGATGCTCAGGAGGGCTGCGCTGGTCACCGCAACCTACGCTTACTTCATAGCGTCCGCCGGCCCAGCGGAGGCCGTGTGGATCGCGTCCGAGACCCACGCCAGGGCGAAGAGGCGGCTCCTGGAACGATTCAGGGGCTACGTCGAGGACGCGGTGAACACGCCTGAGGAGATACCTGGGGCGGTGCGGCTGCTGAAGACGCACGCCGCTTACTGGGAGGAGGTCTCCGTCAAGGCCGTGGAGTCGGCTGCGAGGCTGGAGCCGGGCGACGATGGGGTGAGGAAGACCATCCAGATCCTCACTAAGGACATTCGGCAGACGACGAAGAGCCAGACCAGGATGGCGTCGGAGTCGCTGAACACGGTGCTGGGGGCCAGCGGCGTCGAGGCAAGGAAGTACAGGAAGAAGAGGCGCACCAAGCTGGAGACCGAGGCCATGGGCATCGTGCCCAGACGGCTCTACAGGGGCCCGGTGAGCACCCGTTACTGGGACAGGAAGCTTAGCCACTTGGAGCGGGAGAACCTCAGGAAGCTTGAGAAGGACCACCCCAAGGGAAGGGGCGTGGGCACACTGGCCATGTACTGGACGGACGGCGTGCGGAGCCTCCACGAGATCAGTGAGCTGGTGC
>DATKWY010000290.1:0-2386 GCA_035529295.1 Candidatus Desulfaltia sp.
GGAGGACGTGCCCGGCGACGCCGCGGAGCACGTGGCCAAGGTCTTCGGGGCGGTCAGCGCCATGCCCTCTACCCGGGTGGACTCTGACCTGGAGTCCGTGGTGGCGGGCGTGGCTGAGGAAGCCCTAAGAGTCATGAAGGAGGGGGACGGCTTCGCTGTTCGCCCCAAGGTGGTGGGTGAGCACGGCTACGGCGGCAGGGATGTGGCCGTGGAGGGCGGCTCCAGGGTGCTGGAGGCTCTCCGGGGCAGGGGTGTCCACGTGAACCTGGACGCGCCCGACGTCACCATCTACGTGGAGGTCCGAGACAGGGACGCCTACGTCTACTCCAGGATCGTCCACGGGGTCAAGGGCCTACCCTACGGCTCACAGGGGAGAGCCGTGGCCCTGTTCAGCGGGGGCATAGACAGCCCTGTCTCCATGTGGATGATGATGAAGCGGGGCGTGGAGGTCCTGCCCCTGTTCATGGATCAGAGGCCCTACGTGGGGGAAAGCTACATAGATCGAGCCAAGGCGTGCTTTAGAGCATTAGCCGCCTACGCCCCGGTGGACAGGTTCAGCCTGTACGCCGCGCCCATGGGGCCCGTGATGGAAGGCATACTGGGGTCCCCTGAGCCCAGGTTCACGTGCGTGCTGTGCAAGAGAAGCATGTACAGGATCGCGGAGGCCTTCGCCGTGGGGCGGGGCTCCAAGGCCCTGGTGACGGGGGAGAGCCTGGGCCAGGTGGCCAGCCAGACCCTGGACAACCTGTACGTGCTGGACCACGCCTCATCTATTCCTGTCTTTAGGCCTAACATCGGCTTGGACAAGGTGGAAATAGAGGCAAAGGCCAGGGACATTGGCACCTACGAGGTCACGGCGAAAACGGTGGAGAGGTGTAAGGCTGTGCCCAGCAAGCCGGCTACTAGGTCCGTCTTGAAGAAGATAGAGGCCTTGGAGCGGGAGCTGGACCTGGTCTCCTTGTGCAAGGATGCGGCCGAGAACGTGTTCACCCTGGACGAGGTGTGACCCGGAAAAGGTTAAACCGTCCGGCTCCTCACATTGGGCGGAGAACAGATTTGTCGTCACTACCCCCCGAGGCCTTCCAGGACGCAGAGGAGATCGACTTCGTCGAGGACAAGGAGTACTGGAACGAGTACAAATTAGCCGACGGCACCACGCTGAAGGTGAAGCTGGTGCTCCGCGGCGTCAAGCGGCTCAAACGTTACGAGCCCGACGGGTCTCCCATCTACGCCATCAACAGCATGAACGTTGTCAGAGCCGTGGAAGTGCCCGAGAAGCTGAAGGCCAAGCCCAAGAAGTCAGATATGGCCCCCATCTAGAGGTTCAAGCGTTGAGGATAACGCTGGTCGCCCACACACCAGACGTGGAGGTCATGGTGGCGGCCAGCATGCTCACCACCACCAGCGGCGCCCAGCCCAGCACTCTACATGAGAGGCTGCAGGCCAACCCGGAGAAGGTCAGGGAAGTGGTGGGGCGCCTGGAGGTCCAGCACGGCAACGTTCTGGAGCACAACCGCCTCATATGGGTGTTGGAGGCCACCCGGGATGAGGTCATGGACGTGATGCTGGACACCAGGTACCTGACCTTCACCAAGCTAGATAGAAACAGGTGGATCATGAGCGGCAACCTGAGGGCTGTTGCCGAGTACGCTCACAAGAAGGACACGGAGTTCACCGGGAAGCTGGTGGAGTCCCTGAAGGAGGCCGCGCCCACCATCCATCAGTACATTCGGAGAGGCGTCAAGTGAAGGCCAAGCTGCTGGCCTACACCCCCGCGGCTCCTCTGATGAAAGCCTCAGGGGTGCTTGATTGGAGGAGCTTGCTCCCTCACCTGGGGTACACCTTCGCCGTGGAGAAGATCAGCAGGGCCTGCAGCCACCAGCTGGTGCGCCACAGGGCCGCCAGCTTCAGCCAGCAGAGCCAACGGTACATCACAGTGAAGCGTCTCTCTGAGAGAGTGGTGACACCTCCAAGCGTAGAAACTGCTGGAGCCGACGAGTTCAACAAGCTGGTGGAGGAAGTTAGTGAGGCATACCAGAGGCTCGTTGAGCAGGGTGTACCCAAGGAGGACGCCAGATTTATTCTGCCAAACGCCACCGAGACCAGCCTCCTCATGACCATGGACGGCCGCAGCCTGCTCCACTTCTTCGGTCTCCGCTGCTGCAACCGGGCCCAGTGGGAGATCAGGGCCCTGGCCGACAGGATGCTGGAGGAGGCCCGGGCAGCCGAGCCCGATGTGTTCAACGAGGCTGGTCCCTATTGCTACCAGATAGGTTACTGCCCGGAGGGCGGGTTCACCTGCGGCAGGATGCAGGAGGCCATGGACAGGTACCGGCCCTGATCCAAGAGTTATATGCTCATTGGGCCAAGAAATATCCGTGATTCT